>CAZQTM010000082.1:0-8459 GCA_964595855.1 uncultured Lachnospiraceae bacterium
GGAGACAACTAGATTTAATATGTTGATATCTGGTTGGATTGTAATGACATGTTGGAGTGTTATGTTTGTTGAAATCAGACGACTGACCAATTCTGTCTGGCCATGTATTATTATGCATACGATTGAAGAGGCAGTCCCAACAGCATTGGTTACAATTGGAGGTTACATTGTATTTTCACAGAGTCAAAGAACATGGTTTGATCCCATATCCGGAATTCTCGTAAATGTAATTTTTGTAATAATCGGCCTATTACTTCGAGCACATCGTATGAAGAGAGAATATAATATAGCTTTAGATTAAAAAAAAGCAGAATCGTTTGATTCTGCTTTTAATCGTCATCGTCACTGTAGAAAACAGGTAGTGTGAATATAAATTCCGTTCCTACTCCTTCCGTACTAATAACATTAATGTGTTCATTGTGTGCCTGAATGATTTCCTTTGTAATGGAAAGTCCAAGGCCGGTTCCTTTTTTATCTTTACCACGGGATAAATCGGTTTTATAGAAACGATTCCATATTAATTTTTGGCTATCCTTTGGAATACCAATTCCACTATCCTTAACAGATACAAATATTCTCTGATGTTTTTCAGTAGTTTCAATCTTTATGGAAGAATCATGATGAGAAAATTTGATTGCATTATCTAAAAGATTATAAAGTACCTGCTGGATTTTTCCCATATCAGCTTTTACAAGCATTGTTTCTCCAGTTAAAACAAGTTGAATTGCAATTTTCTTATTCTGAAGAGTACCTTCAAAAGAGGCAACAGTACTCTTTATCACTTTATTAATATCAAACACTGTTTTTTCTAAAACCATTCCCCTGGTATTCAGATTATTCAGTGTCAAAAGGCTGTTTGTCAATTTAGCTAATCGATCTGTTTCATTTAGAACAATTCCTAAGTACTTTTCGTGCATTTCGGGAGGTATTGTTCCATCCAACATGGCTTCCAGATAACCTTTTATAGAAGTAAGAGGAGAACGAAAGTCATGTGATACATTGGCAATAAATTTCTTCTGTCCATCTTCATTTTTGGCTATTTCACTTGCCATATATGATAAGGCAGCAGCAAGGTAACCAATTTCATCTTCACTTTCTACAGAAAATTCATAATGCATGTTACCGGATGCATATTGTTCGGTGGCAGTGGTAATTTTCTTTAGAGGAAGATATACGAATTCGGTAAAAAACAATAAAATTATGAGTGATAAAAGAAAAAAAAGTATCAACATGATGTAGGAAATGGATAGTAAGCTTTCTTTTGACTGCTCCAACTGATTCATTGAAGTATGAATCACAACGTATCCTTTTACTTTAAAATTTGTTGTAATGGGCGCAAAAACGCTAAGCATTTCTTCATCAAAGGAATCAAAAAAGGTACCGGTCGTATAATAGGATCCGGTGGTTATCGTGGGATCGAAATTTTCTACCACTACCTCATTTTCGACATCAATTGGAACGGAAGAATCAAGAATTAATCTTCCTGATGGATTAATGATCCAGATGGTAGAATCAAGATAGATATCAATGGCATCCAATTGTCTTTTTACAGTATCAAGAGAAATCTCATTATTATATAAATCGGAAGCATACGTATTGGCTACAAGAGTAGCCTCCTTATAAAGTGCTTCAGCTTTTTCTCTTTTTAAATGTTCCAAAGTCATATTAGATACAAATGTTGCCACAACAATAAATCCAAAGACTCCAAAAATTAAATATGCAAGACAAAATTTTAAATAGAGGGTCTTCCTCATGCTCTCACCTCAAATTTATATCCGATTCCCCATATAGTAGATATTTTCCAGAAGTCATTATCTTTTACTTTTTCACGAAGCCGTTTAATATGTACATCGACCGTACGTGTATCACCGATATATTCATAACCCCATATCTGGTCTAATAACTGTTCTCTTGTAAAAACGTGATTTGGGGAGGATGCAAGGAAATATAGTAATTCTAATTCCTTAGGAGGCATATCAACAGCCTTTCCCAAATAAAGAACAGAGTAATTTGTCTGATTAATAATAAGATCGGGATACTCTACACATTTAACAGCCGGATCAACATTACTTTCCGGTATTGCCTTATATCTGCGGAGTACAGCCTTAACTCTGGCAACCAGTTCTTTAGAGTCAAATGGTTTTTCCATATAGTCATCTGCCCCCAGTTCTAAACCAAGAACCTTATCAAAGACTTCACCTTTAGCTGAGAGCATAATAATCGGGGTGGTATTTTTTGTGCGGATTTCACGGCAGACTTGATATCCATCAATTCCCGGTAACATAAGGTCGAGCAGTACAAGATTTGGAACAAAGGTATCCATAGAACTTAGTGCTGTTTCACCGTCATTTACAATCAGTGTCTCAAAACATTCCTTTGTAAGATATAAAGAAATCAGTTCTGCAATATTATTATCATCATCAACAATCAAAATTTTCTGTTTTACAGCCATTATACTTCCTCTCAGCCCGATCATAGGGCAATCCTATATTTTCTAGTTCTCCTTAAATACGGCGATTGTCACGCCTGCATCTCCTTCTCCGTATTCGCCGGGACGGAAGTTTGATACATATTTTGTTTTGCGTAATTGGTTCGATACAGCATTACGTAGGGCGCCTGTACCCTTTCCGTGAACAATTCTTACACTTGGCAGATGAGCTAGGAATGCGTCGTCAAGATATTTATCCAGTTCTGCTATGGCTTCATCAACTGTTTTCCCAAGTAAATTAATTTCTGGAGAAATGGAAAAAGATTTTGCCATTTTAATTTTGCCTGTGTTAGATTTTGAAAAAGTCTTCTTTAAATTGACACTTTCTTCTATTAATACAATATCATTAATATTTACAGAAGAACGTATGATGCCGCATTGTACAAAAAGATTTCCTTTTTGGTCAGGTAAACTGCTTACAGTTCCTTTTAACCCCATAGAGACAATTTTTACATCATCTCCCAATTTAAGCTGACTGGGCTTCAATTTCCTGGTATCGGGGTTTTCAGATCTTATTAATAATTTACTGTTAGTATCATTAATTTTATTTCTAACTTTATCACGACTTTTTTCAAGATCTTTCATAGAGGCACCGGGACCTGCTTTTTGAAAAGTTCGTATGGTCTCGTCAGCGACATCTTTAGCTTCCCGCAGAATTTCTCTGGCCTTTTCATTTGCTTCTCGTATGATGGTATCCTTAGATTGCTGTATCTTTTCCTGCTTGTTTTGTAATTCTGCCTGTAAAGATTTAATTTTTATCTTATAGTCAGCTATTTCATTACGTTCTTTCTCAATAGTAATTCTACTGTTCTCTAAATCAGATAACAAATCTTCAAAACTCTCTTTGTCTTCTGTAATTTGTGATTTAGCAGAATCAATGATATCATCACCTAGCCCGAGACGCTTTGAAATTGCAAATGCATTACTTTTACCCGGAATTCCAATTAATAGATGATATGTTGGTGATAGGGTTTCAACGTTGAATTCACAACAAGCATTTTCCACAAAGGAGGTACTTAAAGCATATACTTTCAATTCACTATAATGAGTAGTTGCCATGGCGCGGATTCCACGGTCATGTAAATAATTTAGAATGGCAATAGCAAGTGCAGCTCCTTCTGTGGGATCAGTTCCTGCACCTAATTCGTCAAAAAGACAGAGTGAATTTTCATCTGCAGATTGTAGTATTTTAACAATGTTTGTCATATGGGATGAAAAAGTAGATAGACTTTGTTCAATACTCTGTTCATCACCAATATCAGCGTAAATCTCATTAAAAATAGATAACTTGGAACGGTCACCTGCAGGGATATGGAGTCCCGCCTGTCCCATCAAGGTCAGTAAACCAATGGTTTTTAAAGATACTGTTTTTCCTCCGGTATTAGGTCCGGTCACAATTAAAAGATCAAAATCTTCCCCTAATCGAATATCAATTGGTACTACATTTTTTTTGTTTAGAAGAGGATGTCTTCCCTTTCTGATATTGATTATGTGTTCGCAGTTAAAAACAGGTTCTGAAGCATTTTGTTCCATAGCAAGTCTGCCCTTGGCAAAGATAAAATCAAGGGTAGTCATAATTTCCTGGTTATGAGCTATTTCTTTTGAATACATACCAACGGAAGCACTTAAAGTAGCTAAAATAATTTCAATCTCTTTCTTTTCTTCAATCATCAATTCCCGTATCTGATTGTTCAGATTTACAATTGCAGTTGGTTCAATAAAAAGAGTGGATCCGGTAGCGGACTGATCGTGAACAATACCGGGTACCTGGTTTTTGTATTCTGATTTTACAGGAATACAATATCGGTCATCTCGTTGAGTAATGACAGCATCCTGCAGATAAGTACGATAAGTTCCATTCACCATGGATACTAATTGGGAATGAATTTTATCATTTATGATAGTAATGTTTTTACGAATGTGTTTTAAATTGGAACTAGCATCATCACTAATCTCATCTTCAGATAAGATGCACCTTCTAATTTCTTCACAGACCTGGGTTAGTGGCTGTAATTCCTCAAAATAACCAGTTAGACTGTCATCAGGCTGGTCAGTGCGTTCTTTTCGTCCATACGACTTAATGCGGTTTACATTATCTAAAAATGATGCAATTTTTAATAATTCCAAAGAAGATAAGGTTGCACCAATATCGAGTGATTTTAGGCTTGGAACAATAAGTTTATTATTTCCGAATGAGATATTGTCTTTTTTAAAGAGTCTGCTAAGAGCATCTTTTGTTTCTAATTGCTGTCTTTTTATGGTATCTAAATCTGTATTAGGGGTCAGTGTTAAACATAAATCTTTTCCAAGAGGAGAAGATGCAAATTCTGCCAGTCTGTCCCTTATTTTATCAAATTCAAGTATAGATAAAACTTTACTATTCATGGCATTTCCTCATTTTTACTATTCAATTATGATGATATCATATTTTACCCCAAATTACCATTGTCTAGTAAAGGGTTGTATTTACAATGACGATGCAATCGGATATACTAAAAACGTAATTTTATGTCTGATAGGAAAGGTATGTAAATGGAAGATTTTGAACAGAATCAGGATTTTGAATATATTAAAGAGAAGATGAAGGAACGGCCGATCAATAAGAAAAAATTGATGAAAAGAACGTTTATTACAGCAACAATGGCGGTAATTTTTGGTGTTCTTGCATGCTTTACTTTTTTTGTATTAGAACCGGTATTCAGTAACTTCTTATCTCCGGAGGAAGAACCACAGCCAATAGAGATACCGGAAGATACAAATGAAATGTTGCCGGAAGACATGATGATTGACGACAGTGGTACCACACAAAGCACATTGGAGGGTACAACTGAGACAGAAGATGAAGAAATTGAGAATTATAAAACACTCTATCAAAAGATATATGAACTGGCAAATTCCACGATGAAATCAATGGTTACGGTAACCGGAGTTAGCTCGGATGTTGACTGGTTTAACAATCCATATGAAAGTAAGGGGCAGACTTCAGGAATGTTGATAGCCAATAATGGAAAAGAATTACTCATATTGGTTAATAAGTCTATATTAGATGAAGCAGAGGATATTCACGTTACATTTTATGATGGATCAATTGCCACTGCTGAGGTAAAACAAACGGACAGTAATACCGGACTTGCAGTTATTGCAGTAACACTTGATCAAGTGAAAAAGGAAACAATGGACTCTATTTCCATTGCCAAATTGGGTAGCTCAAGACCAAATAACCTGTTGGCAACATCGGTGATTGCCTTAGGTAGGCCATATGGAACGACGGAATCGGTTGCATATGGAATGATTACCTCAAAAGATACAATACTCAATTTAACAGATTATAATTATGAATTAATTACAACAGATATTTATGGAAGTGAGAATGCTACCGGTATCTTAATCAATTTATCAGGAGAAGTAATTGGTATTATCAACCAGAAACATAATAAAGATGATCTGAAAAATTTGATTTCAGCTTTCGGAATATCGCAGCTGAAACAAACGATTGAGAGGATGTCAAATGGACGGGAAGAAGCATATCTGGGCATAACAGGAACGGATGTAACAAATGAAGCAAATCAAACGCTTGGAGTACCATTAGGTGCATATGTTACAGGTATCATTATGGATTCACCGGCTATGAAAGCAGGTATCCAAAGCGGCGATATTATCACCCAGATTAATGAAATAGATATCCAATCATTCTCCGAGTTTATGGATATGATAATGGGTATGAACCCAAATGACAATGTAAATATTGTGATTAAGCGACAAGGAAAAGATGAATATAGAGAGATATCAATTCCCATTGTCTTAGAAAAAATAAAATAGAAAGAAGAAATAACATGAAGTATTTAAAGGATTTAAAGGATGGAGACAGAGTTTCGGATATTTATCTATGTAAATTTAAACAGGCATCAGTAACAAAGAACGGAAAAAATTATGTGAATGTTATATTGCAAGATAAAAGCGGTACGATGGATGCAAAAGTGTGGGACCCAAACAGTGCGGGTATATCTGAGTTCGATGCTATGGACTACATAGAGGTGTATGGTGATGTCAGCAGTTTTCAGGGAACTTTACAAATTAGTGTAAAAAGAACACGAAACTGTGGGGAAGGGGAATATGAGCCAGGGGATTATCTCCCTACCAGTGCAAAAGATATGGATCAGATGTACAAGGAATTACTGGATATGATTCAAAGGACAAAGAATGAATATCTGAAAAGTTTACTGGAAGAATTTTTTGTGAAAGATGAAATATTTATAAAGGTATTTAAGTTTTCATCAGCAGCCAAATCGGTACACCATGGTTTCGTGGGAGGTTTACTTGAACATACACTCAGTGTTGCAAAACTTTGTGAATTTTATTGTAGGCAATATCCGATACTAAAAAGGGATCTGTTAGTTACAGCAGCTATCTGCCATGATATTGGAAAGACTAAGGAGATAGCGGCATTTCCCATAAATGACTATACGGATGATGGTAATTTACTGGGGCATATTGTAATGGGTGTTGAAATGGTTGGTGAGAAAATCAAGGATATTCCTGGATTTCCTCATGTGCTTGCAGGAGAATTGAAACACTGCATATTAACACACCATGGTGAGTACGAATATGGTTCTCCTAAAAAACCAGCTTTGATAGAAGCAGTAGCACTTAACTTTGCAGATAATACAGATGCGAAGATTGAGATATTTAATGAGTTATTACAAAATACAGATCAGACCGACTGGCTTGGTTATAATCGTTTATTTGAATCAAATGTAAGAATGACAAGAATGGACTAAAAATGGACTATAAAAAAGATGACAAAGTGAATGTAACCATTACAGATATTGGACTGGAAGGCGAAGGCATCGGTAAAATTGATGGTTATACTCTTTTTATTAAGGATGCAGTGATTGGTGATGCGGTTGAAGCAAAAATCATGAAGGCTAAAAAGAATTATGCTTATGCAAGACTAGAGAAGGTGGTAACACCTTCTTCTTTTCGTGTTCCAAGCAAGTGTAAATTTGCGAGACAGTGTGGAGGCTGTCAAATCCAGTCTCTTTCCTACCGTGAACAGCTTTCCTATAAGAATAGAAAAGTTAGAAATAACCTGATTCATATTGGCGGTTTTGAAGAATCATTCATTGATAACATTATGGAAGAACCGGTAGGGATGGAAGAGCCGTTTTATTATCGAAACAAAGCTCAATTTCCTTTTGGGTATGATAAGGAAGGTAACATTATTACCGGATTTTATGCGGGAAGAACACATTCCATTATCCCAAATATGAACTGTGCACTTGGCGTCCCTGAAAATGAGATAATTCTAAATAAAATTTTGGAATTTATGAATAGAGAAGGTGTCAGTGCCTATAAGGAGGAAACATTAACCGGTACGATTCGTCATGTCCTCATAAGAAAAGGATTTGCAACAGGCCAGCTTATGGTCTGCTTAGTTATCAACGCTGATAAATTACCTAAGGCAGAAAAGCTTATAGAATCACTAAAAAGTATTAGTGGCATGAAGAGTATTTCTATCAGCATAAATAAGCTGAAAACAAATGTTATTATGGGGCAGGAAACAAAATTACTCTGGGGGGAAGAGAGAATTGAGGATACGATAGGTGGTCTTACCTTTACCATTTCTCCACTTTCTTTTTATCAGGTAAATCCGGTTCAGACAGAACAAATTTATAACCAGGCACTTCAGTATGCAGACCTTACCGGTGAAGAAACGGTATGGGATTTATATTGTGGAATCGGAACGATATCCCTTTTCCTTGCAAAAAAAGCAAAACAGGTATATGGAGTTGAAATTATTCCAGATGCCATTGAGGATGCCATAAAGAATGCAGAAAGAAATCAGATAACAAACGCTAAATTCTTTGTCGGAAAGGCGGAGGAAGTTTTACCTCACAAGTATGAAGAAGAGGGAATCTATGCAGACGTTATCGTAGTAGATCCACCAAGAAAAGGGTGTGATGAAGTCTGC
>CAZQTM010000083.1:0-8350 GCA_964595855.1 uncultured Lachnospiraceae bacterium
GATGCCGGAAAGACAACTTTATCAGAAGCCATGCTCTACACAAGTGGAGCAATTCGTAAATTAGGTAGAGTTGACTCAAAAAATGCATACTTAGATAATTTTTTATTAGAGCGGGAACGTGGGATAACCATCTTTTCGAAGCAGGCACTTATGGAGCTTAAATCAACAAAACTTACACTGCTTGACACTCCCGGACATATCGACTTTTCTGCTGAGATGGAACGAACACTGCAGGTTCTTGATTTTGCAGTACTGGTTGTTAGTGCAGCGGATGGAATACAGGGACATACCAGAACCTTATGGAGACTTTTAAGTCAGTATCATATTCCTGTTTTCCTTTTTATTAACAAAATGGATCAACCGGTTAGAGAAAAGAAAGAAATGTTAAGCGAGATACAGGATTCTTTTGGCCATGGTTTTGTGGAATTTAACCATACAGATTTATCCTCATTCTATGAGGATATTGCAGTTTGCTCCGAGAGTATTCTAGAGAGTTATTTAGATCATGGAAAAATCGAAGATGCTAAAATAGCACAGCTGGTTATGGAAAGAAAGGTATTTCCATGTTATTTTGGCTCTGCATTAAAACTGGATGGTATCACAGAGTTAATGAATGGAATAGAGCGATTTACAGTTGAAAAGAAATATCCCAAGGAATTTGGTGCAAAGGTATTTAAGATAGCAAGAGATGATAGTGCTAACAGACTGACTTATCTAAAGATAACCGGTGGTTCTCTTAAGGTAAAGACACAGATAAGCGATGAAAAAATAAATCAGATACGAATTTATTCCGGTGAAAAGTTTGAAACGCTGCAGGAGGTAAATGCCGGTACAATATGTGCGGTAACAGGCCTTAGTAAAACTCATCCGGGAGAAAGTCTGGGAAATGAGCAAATGTCATATCTGCCAATTCTTGAACCTATTTTGTCGTATAAAATAGGACTGCCAAAGGATATGGATGTTTCACAGGCGCTACCGAAATTAAAACAGTTAGAGGAAGAGGAACCGCAGTTACATATAGAGTATAAAGAAGAATTAAAAGAAATTCATGCAAAGCTGATGGGTGAAGTGCAAACGGAAATATTGCAAAGCATGATATTGGAACGCTTTGAAATTCCAGTAACTTTTGAACAGGGAACCATTGTTTATAAAGAAACGATTCTTAATACTGTGGAGGGAGTAGGTCATTTTGAACCACTTCGCCATTATGCAGAGGTTCACTTAATGTTAGAACCGGGAGAGCCTGGTAGTGGTCTACAGTTTTCTGCTAAGTGCAGTGAGGATATCCTTGATAAAAATTGGCAGAGACTCATACTGACACATCTTAATGAAAAGGAACACGTAGGAGTATTAACAGGAAGTGCTATAACGGATATGAAGATAACACTTGTGTCAGGACGTGCTCACCTGAAACATACAGAAGGCGGAGATTTTAGACAGGCTACTTATCGCGCACTGCGTCAGGGATTAATGGAGGCAAAGTCGCGTCTTTTAGAGCCGGTTTACGAGTACAGGCTGGAGGTACCAGAAAATCTGGTGGGCAAAGCCATGACAGATATTGATAAGATGTATGGCAAATTCACATTGTCACAGGAGAAAAAGGGAGTTGCAATTTTAATGGGGACTGCACCGGTTGCAACCATGCGTAGCTATGCAAGGGATGTAATTGCTTATACAAGTGGACAGGGTAAATTCACATGTGAACTAAAGGGATATGAGCCATGTCACAATGAGGACGAAGTATTATCAGAACGACCTTACGATCCAGAATCAGATTTAGACAATCCAACAGGTTCTGTTTTTTGCGCACATGGTGCAGGCTTTATTGTTCCCTGGTTTCAGGTAAGTCAGTATATGCATATGGATTACACATTGGACAACATGAATCATTCTGATTCTGCAAGTATGAAACAGGAACGAATTACTTTAGAAAAGAAAACCTTTGATCATACCATTGATCTTGAAGAAATAGACGAAATATTAAACCGAACTTTTTATTCAAATAAGAAGGATAGCTTTATCGCGCACAAGGGAATTTCTGCAAATAGGAGAGCTGCTAACAGACTGAAAAAAGCACCAGATACAGCACTAAGAGAATATCGGCCAATCGAAAGAAAGGAAAGCCACTTATTAGTAGATGGCTATAATGTTATCTTTGCATGGAATGATTTGAAGGAACTTGCTGCCATTAATATTGATGGGGCAAGAGGAAAATTAATGGATGTTCTGTCAAATTATCAGGCAATCAAAGGATGCGAATTAATTCTTGTATTTGATGCATATCGAATACAAGGGCATAAAACGGAAATAATGGATTATCATAATATTCATGTAGTTTATACAAAAGAAGCCGAGACAGCGGATCAGTATATCGAACGTTTTGCTCATGAAAACGCTCAAAAATATGATATTACTGTTGCAACCTCAGATGGTCTTGAGCAAATTATTATTCGGGGAAAAGGATGTCAGCTGATATCCTCCAGAGAATTTGAAGAGGAAATACGACAAACTCTGCAATCATTTAGAGAGAAGTATTTATAACTTCTTATTGGCTAGAGTAGAAAATTTTGAAAAGGAAAGATAAAATGGGAATTGTAGAATTACTTTTACTTGCAGTTGGATTATCCATGGATGCTTTTGCAGTTTCGGTATGCAAGGGCCTTGCAATGAGAAAGATTACGCTAAAGTCTGCGCTGATATGTGGTGTATGGTTTGGCGGTTTTCAGGCCATGATGCCTATGATTGGATACCTGTTAGGATCACAGTTTGCTGGATATGTATCAACCATTACACCGTGGATTGCTTTTGTTTTATTATCTTTAATTGGTGGAAACATGATTCGTGAATCACTTTCGAAAAAGGAAGAAGAGGCAGATGCTTCCCTTAACATGAAGAATATGTTTTTATTAGCAGTTGCAACCAGTATCGATGCGCTTGCAATCGGTGTGACGTTTGCCTGTATTCCTGTTCATATAATTACAGATATAGGAGTTTTATTGAACACTGTTATCGCAGTTATCATAATCGGAATTACTACCTTTGTTTTATCTTGTATCGGAGTTAAAATTGGTAATGTTTTTGGCACGAAGTATAAGAATAAAGCAGAATTTGCAGGAGGAATTATTCTGATTGGACTGGGAATTAAAATTTTATTAGATTATTTTGGTATACTATAAAGAAAAAATATTTGATATGTGAGGGGCATATGAAAACAAAATTAGGGAAAAAATTCTGGTTTACGATGGTTATTCTTAGCTTGATGGGACAGATTGCTTGGGTAGTTGAAAACATGTACTTCAATGTATTCATCTATAAGATGTTTCATGCATCCGCTTCCAGCATTTCCTTTATGGTGGGGACAAGTGCTGTAGCGGCTACTTTAACTACGTTGTTAATTGGTGCTTTATCTGACCGGCTTGGAAAGAGAAAAGTATTTATCTGTGGTGGATATGTTGCGTGGGGAATATCCATTCTTTCTTTTGCACTCATTCGAATGGATATATTAGAAGAGATAACAGGTTCCCTGTTGCAAGCAGCTTCCCTTGGAGTTTCTCTTGTCATAATAATGGATTGTATTATGACATTCTTTGGTTCTTCTGCGAATGATGCCTGCTTTAATGCTTGGCTTACGGATTGTGGCGATGAAACAAATCGTGGAAAAATAGAAGGCATTAATTCCATGATGCCGTTAGTGGCAATACTAATTGTTTTTGGCGGATTTATGGCATTTGATCTGGAAAAACAGAATAGCTGGACGGTCATTTTTCTTATCATCGGAATTGCAGTAATTCTTATTGGTATTCTATGCATTTTTTTGATGGAAGAGAGAAATATTTTTTCGAAAGAAAACCAGAGCTATTTAAAAAATTTGTGCTATAGTTTCAGACCCTCCGTATACCGCCAGAATAAGTTACTATATACGGTAGTACTGGCATTTTCTGTATTTGGTATCTCCATACAGACCTTTATGCCATACCTGATTCTATATTATGAAGTCACTTTGGGGATAAAAAATTATGTCATTATTATGGCACCCGCAATTATTCTTGCCGCTGTCATAACAGCCTTTTATGGAAAACTATACGATATGATGGGATTTCAGATGTCTGTTATTCCGACTGTAATCATGTTAATGATTGGCTATACGTTATTGTATCTGTTTCACCAAACGTTGCTTGTTTTTTTTGGATCTTTATTTATGATGACCGGATATCTGACCGGAATGGCAATTTTCGGAGCAATGATCAGAGATAATACACCAAAGGATAAAACGGGATTGTTTCAAGGCTTAAGAATATTTGGTCAGGTTTTCATACCGGGAATTATTGGTCCTGCCCTTGGAGCAGCAGTTTTAAAAAATGCCATGACGGTTGTTAATGGGGATGGAACGACATCTTTTATACCAAACCGAAATATATACATGGCTGCTTTTGTTGTTGCTCTTCTTCTACTTATTGTCTTAAATCTAATTTTTAGAATGATACGAACCGGACATTACGATTTGATGACAGACAGAGGTCTTGAGTGTACGAAAAATTGGGAAAAAGGTCAAATACCATGGAGTGCTTATCCGCGCCCACAGATGAAACGACAATCCTACTATTCCCTGAATGGAGACTGGAAACTGAACCATCACAAGGTTTGTGTTCCTTTTCCACCACAAGCTTTATTATCAAAGTTTCATAAGAAGCTGGGATTTCATTTTACATATACGAAGGAATTTACATTGCCGGACAACTTTTTTAAAGATAAATTATTGCTTCACTTTGGGGCAGTTGATCAGGTTGCAGACATTACTTTAAATGGCAAATTTGTTATGAAACATACAGGCGGTTATCTTCCATTTAAGGTTGACATAACAGACTATGTCTATCAGGATGGAAGACAGAACAAACTAGTTGTAAAAGTCACTGATTTGTTGCTTAAGACATATCCATATGGGAAACAAAGAGAAAAACGCGGTGGTATGTGGTATACCCAGGTAAGCGGAATCTGGCAGTCAGTATGGATGGAGAGTGTTGTGAATGAATACATCAGGGATATCAAAATTACTCCTGATTTAGAGGGGATTTCACTTGAAATTGATAAAACAGCCAATGTACCCGTAGTCATTTCCATTCCGATTGATGGGGAAACAATTGTAAAGATATGCGAAGAAGACAAAGTTCGGATTAATCTGGCCTATGAGATGCAAAAACTTGGAATTACGTACATACCGGATTTGTGGACGCCGGATCATCCAAGATTATATACATTCAGAATTACAATGGGTGAAGATGAGGTTGATTCCTACTTTGCCTTACGTTCCATCAGCATTAAGGATATAGAGGGGATAAAAAGAATATGCCTCAATAACAGACCAATTTTTCTTCATGCAGTTTTAGATCAGGGTTATTACAGTGATGGAATTTTCACACCGTCATCTGAAAAATCGTTTGAAGATGATATCCTTGCAATGAAAAGACTTGGTTTTAATACATTACGAAAGCACATTAAAATTGAGCCGGAGTTATTTTATTACGCATGTGACAGATTAGGAATGATAGTCATGCAGGATATGGTAAATAGCGGGCATTATTCTTTCTTACGCGATACAGCACTGCCAACCTTAGGAAAGTTTAGAAAAAATGATCGCTTTGGTGGTGGCAGTAAGAAAAGAAAACAGTTTTTTGTGAAGCACAGTTTGGAGACAGTCAGACTGCTATACAATCATCCCTGTATTCTTTACTATACGATCTTCAATGAGGGCTGGGGACAATTTTGTAGTGATGCTATGTACGAAACCATTAAGACGGCAGACTCAACTCGTATCATAGATACAACATCAGGATGGTTTTTTGGAAAGATGAGCGATGTAAAAAGTCTTCACATATACTTTTCAAACAAAAAAGTGGATACAGATGAATATAGACCAACGATTGTATCAGAGTGTGGCGGTTACTCATATGAGATTCCTCATCATCACTTTAGCAGATTTAATCATTATGGATATGGAAACTGTGACAATGAGGAACAACTTACAAATCGAATTGTAATGATGTATGAAGAAATGATTATACCATCAATAAAATATGGACTCTGCGGATGTGTATATACACAATTAAGCGACGTTGAAGACGAAATCAATGGGTTGTTGACTTATGACAGAAAAATAATGAAGGTGTTGCCAGACCAATTGAAAGAAATTAGTAAGACAATTCAGGAGTCGCTAAATAGCTAGTGGTTACTGGGTTACGGTATCATAAGGCCAATCTATTATGCCACCAAAATCATAAATAGATTCATAGCCTAAAGCAGATAAATTTTCAGCGGCAGCAGCACTTCTCCTGCCGCTTCTGCAATAAACAAATAAAACAGTTTTCTTATCCGGTACGGTATCCACAATTTTATCTATTAAGTCATAGTCCGGTATTAATAGGGCATTTTCAATATGTTCATCTTCGTATTCCTCTGGTGTTCTTACATCCAATATGGTATATGAGAGATTACTCTTATCCATATTATCCATTTTTTCTTTTGCTTCTTTTGATGAAATAGTCATAAACGTGTATTCGCTTCCTGAGTCCTTAGCTGTATTGTATTCGGGCAACGTGTTTTCATCGGAAAAAAAGCTTTCCATACTGGTGACATCTGTGTCTGATTCAAAATCAAATGAAAATAAATGCTCCTGTGATTCATCGGATTTCCATCCATTTTTAGATTTTTGGAAAAACAGGACTCCCATAACAGCTAACATAGCAATACAGAATACAAACAATACTATTAACCCTTTGGATTGTTTCATTATGCATCAAACCTTTCTAATCATTGTTAATTGATTCCTATTAATGATAAAGTATTATATCCATATTATACTAAAATAGTAAAAAATATAAAAAGAATTTAATATATAAGTAGATACAAAAATTTAGAAAGGTTCAGTATACATTTCAATTAAATAAAACAATATACAAATTTAGTATTCCTGCAAAAGTTACCCAGATAAGATAAGGCAGTAATAGTATTCCGGCAACAGCGTTGATTTGCCAGTAGTTAATGATCATAAGCAAGATGAGAAACCATAAGATCATTAAGATGATAAATGCACCGGTATAATTCTGAAGGTTAAAGAAGACAATAGACCATAAAAAATTTAGAAATAGCCCAATACCGTAGATGGATAGAGCATATGTTTTATTTGGTGAATCTGAGGCAATAATAAGATAGGAGGCAATTCCCATTAATAAATATAATATTGTCCATACAATGGGAAAAAGAAAACCGGGTGGAGAAAATGAGGGTGTGTTTAGAGTGGAGTAGATAGAAATGTTATTACTTGTCAAAAATCCGGAAAGAGCACCTGTAAGTAGAGGGATTGCAATCTGCAATAGTAATTGCTTTGTATTAATTTGTTGCTTCATGGTATTATTACCTATTTTTTTTATATAAATATGTTGTTAAATTAAGATATATTACGATAAGAGTAAATTGAATGTCAAAAAATTATTAAAATATAGTTAAGATATTATGAAACTAATTGTAAATAAATTTTATTTGAGGTACTCTTCGTTATAGATAATATCATTACTAATTGAGGAAGATTATGAATTTAAAGGTTACAGAAATTATTAAACTAGTATCGTCAGTAGATTTTTGGGAAAAATGTTTTTATTCATTTCAAATTTTGGGACCGTTAGCCCCCATATTGCTGACCGCTATGGAATCATTAATACCGGCATTGCCATTAATTGCAATTGTAACATTAAACGTGGCAGCACATGGGATTATACTGGGTTTTCTATATAGCTGGTTCGGTGCATGCCTTGGAAGTACGATTGTTTTTCTGTTTTATAGAAGAGTACTGAAAAGATTATTTTTAAAACTGTTTGCTCGCTATGCTAAAGTAAGAAAAGCAAGAGATTGGGTCAATAATGTAAATCCACGGGCATTGTTTTTTATTGCGATACTACCATTTACACCTTCATCATTTCTAAATTTTGCTTTTGGAATATCTGACTTTGATGAAAAAAAATATTTGGTTATTATGGTATCTGCTAAAGCATTCATGATATTGTTACTTGCTTTTTTTGGACAAAGTGTAGTAAAAGCCTTTGAAAATCCTGCTTTTATTATTCTTGCGCTGATACTTGTTATTGTGTTATATATTATATCAAAGAAAGTCAGCAAGGATCATAACTTATAGATTGAAAGGAACTGTAGTATTGAGACAACACAAAATGAAAAATATCATCTTTGATGTAGGAGATGTACTAATAGAATATCGTTGGAAAGACATGTTGGTTGACTACGGTCTGAGTATGGAAGAAGCCATAGCTCTTGGAGATAAGATGTTTGATAATCCGTTATGGCA
>CAZQTM010000084.1:0-1203 GCA_964595855.1 uncultured Lachnospiraceae bacterium
GGAGAATCGAGTATGAATAGTAATGAGATAAAAATTGATATTGATTATGGATTACATAATGATTTTGTGTATGGAAATAAGGGAACTTCCATTTATCAGATATTATGTGAGAATGGAGTGTTTATTGATGCTATATGTGGAGGAAAAGGTACATGTGGAAAATGTAAAATCAAGTTAATACATGGTGAACTCGATATTACGAACAAAGACAGTATGTACTTTAGTAAAGAAGAACTGAAGGAAGGATATCGTTTAGCATGTATGGCATATCCCAAAGCGGATTGTAATATCAAAATAGATGAAAAGAAACAGTACCAAGGTATAGATTTAGGCAATAATGTTTTAGAATATCAAAATAAGATAACAGGGGAATATGGTATTGCAATAGATATAGGAACTACGACAATTGTCTATCAGTTAACGGATACTAAAACAGGTCATGTAATTAACCAGATGACTGAAATTAACAACAATAGAATGTATGGAGCGGATGTTTTATCCAGGATAGATGCTGCAAATAAGGGAATGTTACCTGTTATGTGTATGCAATTACGTGAACAGCTAAGAAACGGAATAAATCAACTATATTCTAAATTATCAACGGGTGATGGTTCATATAAAATGGTCATAGCAGGAAATACAACAATGATTCATATATTAATGGGCTATTCCTGTGAACAATTGGGTAAATATCCATTTAAGCCAGTTACAATAAACTGGATTTATGAGGATACAGCATCATTGAAACTTACTCAAATGAAAAATCCAGTTACCATATTACCTGGTTTATCAGCATTTATAGGTGGTGATATAATAGCAGGACTAACATTGGTAGATTTTGGGATGCCAGGTAGAAAGGAAATCTTTCTTGATTTAGGGACAAATGGAGAAATGGCAGTCAGTGATGGAAATGGTAATATATTTACTGCGTCTGCATCAGCAGGTCCGGCTTTTGAAGGGGGAAATATTACATTTGGAACGGGAAGTATATCTGGGGCTATTGAATCGTGTAAGATAGAGAACAATTCTGTAGAGATAAAGACTATTAATAATCAAAGACCGGTTGGGATATGTGGTTCAGGTATCATTGAGATACTTTATGAACTGCGTAAGAATCATATTGTTGATGACACAGGACTGTTAATGGATGAATATTTTGAAAAGGGGTACCCAATCTATACCGATAATGAGACTAACATTAAC
>CAZQTM010000084.1:1303-6015 GCA_964595855.1 uncultured Lachnospiraceae bacterium
GACTAAATATGCTTGCAATTTGCGAGCCACTACATGATATTGTGATGGTATTGCACCCTTAATCATGCTATAATTACTAAGAATGTAAATGTACCTTTACACAACAAAAATGACAAAATGATAAAGCAGATACATTCAAATGGGAGCAGTCATGAAGAATAAAGTAAAAATAAAAGGAACACTAAAAACGTATTTACAAGCCTCTTTATATCTTGGGGTTTTACTTTGTATAATTGATTTATCTATTTGGTTTTTTGACTACAGAGCAGGTATTTTGTTAACATGTTTTACAATTCTATATATTTCTATTATCATGTTTCTACTACATCATAATAAGCCGATTATCTTAAATGAGCTGATTAGTTTTGCAACGGAATATGGGCAGATTCAAAGAAAATTATTACGTGAACTGGAACTTCCATATGTATTATTAGATGATTCAGGAAAAGTGATATGGACAAATAAGGCATTTGAACAGGTAGTACATAAAAGAAAAGGATATAAAAAGTCTATTGCAACATTATTTCCTGAGATGACAAGGGACAAGCTACCATCAGATGTAAATGAAAGTGAAATTCAGATTTCTTATGAAGGCAGTGAATTTATAGCAAAGTGTCGTAAAGTATCCCTGAAGGATATGGCTGAAAATAGCGATATTATTAGTCCAGAGGGTTATGATGGATACTTAATTGCTGTTTATCTTTTTGATGAAACTGCTTTAAAGATTGCATTAAGGGAAAATGATGATCAGTCACTTGCTGTTGGACTGTTATATTTAGATAATTATGAAGAGGCTTTAGAAAGTGTAGAGGAGGTTAGGCGCTCACTTCTAACTGCATTAATTGATCGTAAAATTAATAAATATATTTCAACATTAGATGGTATATCCAAGAAAATTGAAAAAGATAAATACCTAATAATTTTAAGAAAACGTGCTGTTATGCAGCTTCAATCCAATAAGTTTGATATTTTGGAGGAAGTTAAGACTGTAAACATCGGGAATGAAATGGCCGTTACGATTAGTATTGGCATTGGTCTGGATGGACTGACCTATTCTCAGAATTATGAGTTTGCAAGAACTGCAATAGACCTGGCATTAGGTCGTGGTGGAGATCAGGCGGTTGTTAAAACATCGGAGCAGATTACCTACTATGGTGGTAAGAGTCAGCAGATAGAGAAAAACACCAGAGTAAAAGCAAGAGTAAAAGCACATGCTTTGAAAGAAATTATAACAAGTAAAGATCGAGTTCTTATTATGGGGCACAGAATGGCTGATGTGGATAGTTTTGGTGCTGCTGTAGGTATCTATCGTATTGCAAGATCGCTTGACAGAAAGGCTCATATTATCTTGAATGATGTTACAACATCGGTTCAGCCACTGAGAGATTTATTTATGAATCTGGAAGAATATGAGGAGGACATGCTGGTAAGTAGCGAACACGCATTAGATTTAGCAGGCAGTGGATCCGTACTTGTTGTTGTTGATGTAAATAAACCAAGTATTACAGAGTGTCCGGAACTATTAAAAGTGTGCAAGTCAATTGTTGTTTTAGATCATCACAGACAAGGTGTTGAAACGATAGAGAATGCAACACTATCCTATGTAGAGGCATATGCATCCTCAACATGTGAAATGGTAACAGAGATTTTGCAATATATTACAGATGGTATTAAGGTGAAATCGGATGAGGCGGATTGTCTATATTCTGGTATTATGATAGATACGAATAATTTCATGACAAAGACAGGCGTCAGAACTTTTGAGGCAGCTGCGTACTTAAGACGTGCCGGTGCAGATGTTACAAGGGTCAGAAAACTATTTCGTGATAATGTAAATGAATATAAAGCAAAAGCAGATGCTGTCAGTCAGGCTGAAATATTTAGAAATGCCTATGCCATATCCACTTGTACCAGCGATGATATTCAGAGCCCGACTGTTGTTGGAGCTCAGGCAGCCAATGAATTATTAAACATCAAGGGAATAAAAGCAAGCTTTATATTAACAGAGTATCAAGGATTAATATATGTCAGTGCTCGTTCGATTGATGAAGTTAATGTTCAAATCATAATGGAACGTTTAGGTGGTGGAGGGCATATGAATGTTGCCGGTTGTCAGATGGAAGGCTTGTCTTTGACTGAGGCAATTATGAAGATAAAAACTACCATTGATAAAATGCTCGAAGAAGGAGACTTGGATTAATGAAAGTAATATTATTAGAAGATGTTAAGACATTAGGTAAAAAGGGAGCAATCATTGATGCTAATGATGGATATGCCCGTAATTTTTTATTACCAAAAAAGCTTGGAATGGAAGCAACTTCAAAAAATTTGAATGATCTTAAGCTTCAGAAATCAAATGAAGAAAAAATAGCACAGGAGCAACTTGAAGAGGCACAGAAATTTGCTAAGAATCTGGAAACAAAAGAAATAGTTGTAAGCATTAAAGCCGGAGAAGGTGGAAAAACATTTGGGTCCGTATCATCAAAGGAAATCGCCGCTGCATTTAAGGAACAATGTGGTGTTGAAATTGATAAAAAGAAGATACAGCTTACAGAAAGCATAAAGAATATTGGTATTTATGAAGTTAAAGTGAAATTACATCCTCAAGTTTTAGGAACATTGAAAGTGAAAGTACAGGAACAAAAATAATAAAGTTCCATGGAGAAGGCAGGTTTTTAAATGGCAACAGAAGAAGTATTACTCAAACGAGTATTGCCAAACAGTATTGAAGCAGAACAGTCTGTAATAGGTTCTATGATTATAGACAGAGAAGCAATCACAATTGCATCAGAAATAATTAATCCTGATGATTTTTATAATAAGCAATATGGCATTCTGTTTGAGACAATGATTGAATTGAATGATGAAAGCAAACCTGTTGATCTAATCACACTTCAGGATAGGCTGAAAGAAAAGGATGTTCCACCAGAAGTAAGCAGCCTTGAATTTATTCGTGATATTATTACAGCAGTGCCTACATCTGCTAATGTAAGATATTATGCAGGTATTGTAGCAGAAAAATCAACACTACGCAGACTGATTCGTTTGAGCGGTGAGATTGAGAATACATGTTATGTGGGAAAAGAAAGCCTTGAAGTAATATTGGATGATACTGAGAAAAGAGTATTCGAGCTGGTTCAAAAGCGTAATACAGGTGATTTTGTACCAATAAGACAAGTTGTCATGAATGCACTTGAAAGAATTGAACTGGCATCAAAGGCAAATGGAACGGTTACAGGTATCGCAACTGGATTTTTAGATTTAGATTTTTTAACATCAGGTATGCAACCGGCAGATCTTGTTCTGATTGCAGCACGTCCATCTATGGGTAAGACGGCATTCGTGTTAAACATTGCACAGAATGTGGCTTTCAAACTGAATAAGTCAGTTGCCATTTTTTCCTTGGAAATGTCAAAAGAACAGTTAGTAAACCGTATGTTTTCATTGGAATCTAGGGTAGATGCACAGCATTTGAGAAATGGTAAGTTAGATGAGACAGAATGGGAAAAATTAATTGAATCTGCAGGTGTAATTGGTAAATCAAATCTTATTATAGATGATACACCGGGTATTTCTATTCAGGATTTGCGTTCAAAATGCAGAAAATATAAACTGGAGAACGATTTAGATATTATTATTATTGACTACTTGCAACTTATGTCAGGTAGTGGAAGATCTGAATCAAGGCAGCAGGAAATATCTGAGATTTCAAGATCTCTTAAGGGTCTTGCAAGGGAATTAAGTGTTCCAATCCTAGCATTATCACAGCTTAGCCGTGCTGTTGAGCAAAGACCAGATCATCGTCCAATGATGTCAGACTTACGTGAATCCGGTGCTATTGAACAGGATGCTGACGTTGTTATGTTTATTTACAGAGATGATTATTATAATAAGGATACGGAGAAAAAGGATATAGCAGAAATCATTATCGGAAAGCAAAGAAATGGACCCATTGGTACGGTTGAGTTAGCATGGCTTCCTCAATATACCAAGTTTGCAAATCTGGAAAAATAAATATTAACATTACAAAAGAGAATGAGGAGACTTATTCTCTTTTTATGCGCAGACAATGAGCCAAGTGTCAAGTTTATTTGAACGTTTGGCGAATGTCGCGACAATCGAGTAGTGGCCTACTCGATTTTATAGAAAAACCTTTGTTTTATAATAATTATATTGGAGGAATCATATGGAAGAAACTAGGTTTTTGATATCAGAAACGGCTAAAAAAGTAGAAGTAGAAACACATGTACTGAGATATTGGGAAGAAGAGCTGGATTTACCAATAAGAAGAAATGAACTGGGACATCGCTATTATACAAGAGAGGACGTAGAACGTTTCCGGGAGATAAAGCGACTTAAGGAGAAAGGTTTGCAGCTGAGGGCAATAAAAAGCATGTTATATAGTGATAAAGAGGATACCCAGGTTGTCTGCAATTCTTCAAAAGAGGAAAAGTCCGTGCGTTTACAAATGCTATTGAAGCATATGATATGTGAAGCAGTAAAAGAAACAAATACAGAAATGGTAGAAGAGATTAAGGATAGTGTGGTAAAAGAACTTGATTATCAGTTTAGAATATTGGGAGAAGACGAAGATAAACGGGAAAAAGAAAGAATAATAAAGGAAGAAGAGCATTTCCGTAAACTTGACGAACTTATTAGAGGAACTGCAGTGAAAGGCAAAAGAAAAAAGCATTCAATATTCTGAATGCTTT
>CAZQTM010000084.1:6115-8261 GCA_964595855.1 uncultured Lachnospiraceae bacterium
GGGCACTGTCCTGCGCAAGAACCACAATCGATACATTTTGTCTCATCAATAACAAACTGTCCGTCACCCATTGAAATAGCACCTACAGGGCACTGTCCTTCACAAGAACCGCAGCTAATACAAGAATCACCTATACAATATGCCATAACCTTATCCTCCTTTATAACAGTCATGTATGCCTGTTGGCATCTTCATATATTTTAATATAAAATGTCCTATAGTACAAGTCAAATTAATGTATAATATAGAATACAAAAGGTTATTCTGTTATTTTTTAAGTTCTTTTCGTCTTTCTTTAATGCCTTCCAGAATTATCGCTTTTTTCTCAACAGCAATAGAGGCATCAAGAGGAGGTACATCTTTTAACTTATAATCAATTCCTAATTCTTTATATTTTGGCTTAGCCATATCATGATAAGGAAGTACATCTAGAGCTTTCAGATTATTAAGACTGCCAATAAAGTATCCAAGTTTACGCAGATAAACATCATCATCTGTAATTCCCGGAACGACAACATGGCGTATCCATATAGGAATATTCTTCTCATCCAGATATTTAGCGAAAGCTAAAATACCATCATTAGGCTGAGAGGTCAATTCAATATGTTTGTCAGGATCAATATGCTTGATATCAAGCATTACAAGATCTGTCATGGTCATTAAACTGTCCAATTTTTGATTATATTGGGTATTTCCCGGTTGATACGTGATACCAGAAGTATCAATACATGTATTTATATTCTCTTTTTTAGCTAATGTAAATAATTCAATTAAGAAATCTATCTGTAACAAAGGCTCTCCACCGGTAACAGTAAGACCTCCATTTTGATAAAACATTTTATTTCTATTATACTGTTCGATTATATAGGAAGCTTCCATCTCCTCACCGGCATTTATTTGCCATGTGTCTGGATTGTGACAGTATGCACATCTCATGGGACATCCCTGCAAAAAAACTACATACCTTGTTCCAGGTCCGTCTACAGTGCCAAAACTTTCAAGTGAATGTATTCTGCCCTTCATAAATTCCTCCATTTTTTTATTTGTCTTGTCATTAGTATACTATCTATATGGATAAAAAACAATGACCCTGCATTTCTGCAGGGTCTTCTTATGTATGTATTACATTAAATTGACTGATGGAATGTACGTGTAATAACATCATTCTGTTGTTCAGGTGTTAACTTAATGAAGTTAACTGCATATCCGGAAACACGAATTGTTAACTGAGGGTAATTCTCAGGATGTTGCTGTGCATCAACTAACGTTTCTTTGTTTAATACATTAACGTTAAGATGATGTCCACCTTTTGTTGCATAACCATCTAATAATGAAACAAGGTTGTTTACTTGTGCTGCTGAAGTTGCCATAACTATATCCTCCTATATATTATTTCTTTGTATAATCATCTAATCCCTGTTCAAGGGTAGGAACGCTGCAAGCCAGAGGTGTTCTAGAACAGTCCGTACATCCCATGGTCTGAACTTCTTTTGTAGAGTTGCTGCTTTCATCAACATCAACATTAATATGTCCGACCCCTTTACTCATACCTGAATCAAGTTGAGCTACAAGATCATCAATCATACTTTTTTCGTCCATATACATCGTCCTTTTCTTTATTCAGAAGCCAGCGTAGCCGGCCTCTGAAATTTAATTAATTTATTTGTTTAAGTCAATATCGATATCACCGGCAAATACTTTATCATCTTTACCAAGTGCATTTGGAATAATGGTAAATGTATTGGAAATACCATCCTGAGCATCTTCAAATGGTAATTTTGCAACAGATGATAAGGAAGCGACAGCACCATGAGTATCACGTCCGTGCATTGGGTTAGCACCTGGAGCAAATGGCTGACCTTTTTTACGTCCATCAGGAGTGTTACCTGTTGCTTTACCATAGGTTACGTTAGAAGTAATTGTTAATACAGACATTGTTGGGAAACCATCTCTGTATGTGTGATGTCTTCTGATCATTGTCATGAATTTTTCTACAAGGTCATGAGCGACTGTATCAGCACGGTCATCGTCGTTACCATATTTAGGGAAGTCACCTGTTGTTTCGAAGTCAACAATAATTCCTTCTTCATCTCTGATTGGTTTAACAGTAGCATACTTAATTGCACATAAGGAATCTGTTACAACG
>CAZQTM010000085.1:0-8208 GCA_964595855.1 uncultured Lachnospiraceae bacterium
AGTAATCAATTACAAGAATATGTAGAGAAAAAATAAATGCACAGATTAAAACAAGTATGTCTCCACTATTTATCTTAATCTGCCCTGAAATACAAAGAAGGTAAAATCCTAACATGGCAATTATTGTACTAATACCAAGTAGAATTGTGATTCCCTTATGCAAAAAAATTCCCAACAGTGGGACGATGATAATGTATAATGCTGTAATAAATCCTGCTTTACCGACAGAAGTTCTACAGATACCCATTTGTTGAAATGTGCTTGCGCTGCATAACAGAATACCACATAAAATACCACCCCATACCGTATATTTCTTTTTTTCTTCTGATGTCTGTATGCTCTGTGATTTTATCTCTTCCTTATTTTTATTATTTAAGAGTATAATGACTGGGATAAGAATTACTCCTCCAATAAAAAATCGAACACTGTTAAAAGTAAAGGGCCCAATATATTTCATGCCTACACTCTGGGCCACAAAAGCAATACCCCAGATGAAAGCTGTCAGTAACAGTTCCAAAACACCTACAACTTTTTTACTCATTTGTCTTAATCCTTCCCCTAAGCTGTCATGACAGAATTGGCTATTAATGTGACAATATCTTTTATCTGCATATCCTGACAATCTATTGTAATGTCTGCATATTTCTCATAAAGAGGTATTCGTTCATCATATATACTTTTCAATGTCTGTCCATCTTTTATTGCAACGCCGCGTTTATTCAGGTCTCCCAACCTCTCTTCTATCGAAAAAAAAGGTAATTTAAGGTATATGATAATACCATCCTGTTTAAAATGTGTCATGGCATCTTTGCCATAAACAGCACTCCCACCTGTCGCAATCACGCAATGCTTCATCGCTATGGAGGCATTTACCCTGTTTTCTATTTCAAGAAAGCCTTCGATACCTTCACTTGATATAATTTCATAAAGTAATCTGTCTTCTTTCTCCTGAATGCACAGATCACTATCAAGAAACTGAAACCCCAGATTTTTTGCCAGTACTACACCAATCGTACTTTTACCTGCACCAGGCATTCCAATTAGAATAATATTCTGTTTATTCCCTAATAAAGACATGCAATTACTTCCACTTCACATAGTACATTCTTAGGTAATTGTTTTACTGCCACGCAGCTTCTTGCCGGTTTCTGTGTGAAATATTTCTCATATATTCCGTTAAATGCAGCAAAATCATTCATATCAGCTAAAAAGCAAGTCGTTTTAACCACATTTTCATATCCACAATTAGCCTCAACTAAGATAGCACCTATATTTTTCATAACCTGTATCGTCTGTTCCTCAATGTTTAAGCCTTCCACATTTCCTGTTTCAGGGTTAATTGGTATCTGCCCTGAGGCAAACAAAAATTTGTCTGCAATAATACCCTGTGAATAAGGTCCAATGGCAGCGGGTGCCTTGCTTGTTGATACTTTTTTAATCATAATCTGACTCCTCCTATTTCTTAATCGCCTTTTCATCAAAGGTTACCGTAACATAAAAGCCTCTTTCATTCTCTTTTATGTCTGTTACGATTCCCTCCCTAGCAAGTAGTCTTTCCCTGAACGGATAATTTCCGGACATAGCTAAAGAAGGATCAATCGTATAATAATAATTACTTGGTAAAATGCCTTCTGTAATGGTTACATGATCCTTTACCTGTAATAATCCATGCCTCTCCATTTTAAATTCCATGGTTCTATTCATATCTTCCATTACGCTGTACCCCTGATTTTGAATAATTCAAAAGTAATTATAACTGTAATAAGTACAAGATACAAGCCACAAACTTCTGTTTCTAAGTAACATTCTTAAATACAAAAAATTGTGGCTTCCTATTATACTTTTTCAATTATGATGGCATGAGCAATTCCTGGTACTGTCTTTCCCTCATTAAAACTTGTCTTACTCAAAAGAGCACCGGTAGGAACAAATAATACTTTTTTCCAAATTCCCTCTTCTATTTTCCTTAAGATATAAGATGATAAGACTGTTGCCGAGCATCCGCATCCAGAGCCTCCCGCATGGGTATCCTGTGTTTCATCATTAAAGATCTCAATACCGCAATCCATGTGCCTACCCGAGATATCAATTCCTTTTTGTACCAGCAAGTCAAGTAATGCCTTTTGTCCTACCGTACCAAGATCTCCCGTTATGATTCTGTCATAATCATCTGCTTTTGCAGTAAAATCCCTCATATGTTGATATATTGTGTCTGCAGCGGCGGGAGCCATACATGCACCCATGTTCATGGAATCTTTCAATCCATAATCTATTATTTTACCTGTAGTAATACCAGTAATTGCTGCCCGTATTCCATCCTTTAACTTATTTGTAAGTATAAAAGCCGCACTGCCTGTAACAGTCCAAGATGCAGAAAGCGGCCTTTGATTTCCATATGCTAAAGGAAACCGAAATTCCTTTTCCGCACTTGCAAAATGACTAGATGTGACACATATGACATTATCAGCAAAACCACCAAAAACTGCCATACTACCTAGGCTTAATGATAATCCGCAAGTGGAACATGCTCCATATAGACCAAAGATTGGTGTCTCATATGTCATAATTCCAAACGTCGATGCAATTGATTGACCAAGTAGGTCACCTGCAAATAAATATCTAATGTCTTCGATTCGCATTTGTGATTTCTGCAATACCGTATAAATGGAATCTCTTTGAAGAGTACTTTCTGCTTCTTCCCATGTACTGCATCCGTTCATATCGTCTGTCAGAACTACGTCAAATAAGCTGCCTAATGGTCCTTCTCCCTCTTTTTTTCCAACAACGGAGGCACTCTCTTTAATGTATACCGGCTGTTTAAATCGAATGCTCTGTTTTCCAATTGCATGCGGCTGATTTGTCTGCGTGGGTACCTCATTTTGGGATCCCATATCATTAAACTGATCATAAATTGCCATAAGATAATACCAACTTTCCTTCTTTATATAAATCCATTCTTATCAATCCGATCTATTAATTGTTCCATTTCATATTTGTTCTTAACACTTTTTGCTTGGTTTTTTACATTTTCTTGTTCCGATTCAGACATTAATGAATAGTTTTTCATTGCATTTTCTTTCATTGCCATTCCCAATGTAAGCCCTAATGGTAAATCCATATTTTTTTCATTTTTCATTAGATAACACCCCACACCTTTCCCAACCAATATATGAGTCCAAGTAACCACGATGTAAAAATTCCATATAGAATGACCGGCCCTGCTATTGTAAAAATCTTGCACCCTATACCAAAAACCTGCCCTTCCTTTTTAAATTCAATTGCAGGTGCTGCTACAGAGTTAGCAAACCCCGTAATTGGTACAAGTGCTCCTGCTCCACCAAACTTAACAATAATAGGATAAATATTAAGGCCTGTCAGTATGACACTGAGTAAAACAAGAAGCAAAGAACACCAGCTTCCTGATGTATCCTTATCCATTCCCATACTTTTTGTATAGTTCAAAATAAACTGTCCGATTATGCAGATAATTCCACCTGTAATAAATGCCTTTAACATCTGAAGCCAAATATTATGGGTAGGTGTCATCTCCTTTACATAGTTCTGGTATTCCTTCTTCTGTTTTTCTTTATTTGTATTTTCTTTCATATTCTCTCCTGTAAGTTCCTCTGCAATTTCCTCACTTAAAATTGTTACTGTATCCTTTAAAAAGAAATCTTTTTTTTCTTCCATATTAAAAACCTCCATATAAATAAATATCCTTGACAAAATAGATAATGCTTCCTATTGCCTTTCCAAGTGCCATTGAAAGAATTGCCAAACCAAGTCCATGTCTAAAGCCTATTCTCCTTGAGAAGATTGGTATAGAATCGAGCATTTCTGCTATTGCAAGTGCGAGACATCCAACAAATATTCCTGCAAATACGCCATAAATAATTAATATAAAATCCCCCGTATAATGAAATATTCTCTCACTACAGATCATTTTTCCATTTAGGATAAATAATTCTCTAAGATTAAAATACTTACGAAATACACTTAACATTGTTCCAACTATTGTCCCAATAACAATCATTTCCTCATATAGGAATACTTTCTCCCCTGTATGAGTCCTACCTGCAAATCTGGGCACAAGTCCAATTGCAATTAAAGAAGTAAAAACACCACCTGCAACTACAGACCCGGCCGACATTCCAAAAACTGCAAGAAATAAATACTTAAGATATATCAATTTTTTTACCCTCTCTATCCGCTGTTTCAATTAGGGAGTCATTAACATCCTTTTCATAAACTCGCATTTCTACTTCTATCGGAGTTGGATCCTTCGTGATACGTCTTCCACCTATATGATTAAAGAATACAGTAATACCTATAGCTAAACCAATTGAATAAGAAATCTCCAATACTCTGCATCCTAACATTTCTTCACCAAAAACTATTTCATAAAATTTTGAGAACATTTTATCGATTCCAATATCATTATGAAATGCCATGATGCTAAAGCATGTACCGAAAAAGGAAACAAGACATACAAAAATGATTTTCAAGGTTTGCTTCCATCCTTTACTTGTTAAAGCTTCCACTCTTTCAACTAAAGTATCCGCCTCTCCTATATTTTGTATATCAACATTTGGAAATTCCTTTGTTATCAGTTCAATTACTTTCATGACACTAATAACTTTTTTATTCTCTCCTTTTTGTGGAACCTTGGTAACTTTAAGGGTTTTACATTTATTGACAATACAGTCATTTTCACAGTAAATTTTCCCCAAGTCTTTTAGATAGACATCATCTGTTTGAACTTCAACATCTTTTTCCAATTTAATGTAAACTGTTTCTTTTTGCATCCCCTTAAAAACCTCTATTGTGTTTTTCCATTATTATGTATTATTTTATTCAAATTATACATGATACCAAAACATAGACAAAAAAAGAGAATCTCTAGTTAGGATTCTCTTTTCGATATTTTTTTCATAACGATATTATATAATTTTTTCTCTCATCCTTAATAAGATTCTTTTTTCCATACGGCTAACCTGCACCTGACTGATTCCCAATACGCAGGCAACTTCCATTTGAGTTTTATCCTTAAAATATCTTAGAACAATTAATTGTCTTTCTTCTTCCGATAATGATTCCAGTAATTGTTCAAGAAGAAGATGATTTAATAATTCTTCCTTTTCTTTATCCTCAGGAGAATTCACAGATTCTCCAAGCGCACCCTTTCCATTTGTCCCTACAACCTGGTCTACCAAAAATATCTCATTTCCATCTGATTGAAAAACGGATTTATAGATTGATTCCACTTCAATTCCAGCTTCCATAGCAAGTACAATATCTTCTTCTAAGAGTCCCGTTTCCAGCGAGATTTCCATAATTGTTGGTTCACGTCCAAGTTTTTGACTTAATCTTTCTACCGCTTTTTTTACATGCAAACCGTTTTCTTTGAGCGTCCTTGAAACCTTTACCATTCCATCATCTCGCAAAAATCTTTTTATTTCACCACTTATCATGGGAACCGCATAAGTTGAAAATTTTACATCAAAAGCAAGATTAAATTTGTCAATCGCTTTCATAAGACCGATACTGCCTACCTGAAATAAGTCTTCTGCATCTACTCCTCGTCCAAGAAATCTTTTTACAATGTGATGGACAAGTCCAAGATTTTTTTCTACCAGTACTTCTCTTACTTCTGTCTTTCCTGCTTGTAACTGTTCGATTAGTACAGTAGTTTCATCCATAGGTTACTCCTCATATATCCAGGGTGAACTTCCTATTTCTTTCTTCATTCGTATCACAGTACCTTCACCAGGAGTAGAACTAACCTCAAGTTCATCCATAAACGCTTCCATAAATGCAAAACCCATTCCGGATCGTTCCATATCCGGCTTCGTTGTGTATAGTGGTTCCATAGCTTGCGATATATTTTCTATTCCTACCCCTTTATCCTCTATTTCGACTGTAAGCATATTATCATCAAAGCGACATCTCAAATAAACCTTACCCTCCATATTTTCATATCCATGTATAATACAGTTGGTAACCGCTTCTGAAACCGCTGTCTTAATGTCGGAAAGTTCCTCCAATGTAGGATTTTTTGCTGTTGCAAAGGCAGCCACTGTGACTCTGGCTAATGCCTCATTTACAGATATGGCATCAAAGATGAGTTCCATTTCATTATCTGTTTTCAATTTGTTGTAATCGATCATTCTACTTTTCCTCCACAATTTCTATGATGCGTTGTAAACTAGACATATGTAAGATCTTTCTAATCTGTGTACTAGCATGAACTGCATATACTTTCCCATTAAAATAGGAGATTTTTTTATACCTTCCTACTAAAATACCAATTCCGGAACTATCCATGAACTCTGTATCTTCAAAATCAAATACGATTGAACTAATATTCTCATGGCAGATAAAATAATCAGCATTTTCACTGATTTCTCCAGCATTATGATGATCGATTTCCTTTGGCATCTTAATGCAGAGATAATTCTCAATTACTTTGAAATTGTCTTCTACTTTCATACCTTTTCCTTTCTTTAATATAATAAAAGAGAGCATTGCTATGCTCTTAACATAGGCTATGCTCTCTTTTGTAATGTTTCCAATTATCTTTTTGTATTTTATTGTCCACTCAATTCATTCATATATGATTGTGAACGATTTGCTTTTTCTGTATTAGGGAACTTCTCTATTACTTGTTTATACACCTTTAATGCGTTTGCATTATCTCCATACTTCCGGTATGCATTACCAAGATTAAAAAGAGCATCTCCATTTGTATTATCATAAGAGTAGGCCTTTGTAAGATTCTCAATAGCCGACTCATAAGATTCACTCTGATATGCTTCCATTCCATCATCATAATAAGATTTTGCAACAGAAGTGCCTACCTTACCAAGAAGATATTCATACACAGTCTGAAACGTTTTGGAGGAAGACTTTATTGTCTGACTGTCAATCTGATCTAAGTAATCTGCAATTGTCTTAGCATCAGTCGGCGTGTTTAAATAAGCATTCACAGCATTTAACAAATTATCTACATTAGTCAGCTTGCCATCTTCTCCTGTATAAAGTTCAACCTGAGTTGTTAACTTATCATTTTCATCCGTCAAAGTCTTTATGTTCTGTTCAAGCTCCGTAATTTTAGCTGTTTTTACATCAAGCTGTTCACTAACAGCTTTTAAGTTCTCATCGATTCCCTGTTTTGCAGACTGTATTCTTGCAGGTAAAATCAGAAAACATGCCGCAGCAATTCCAATGACAATACCCAATACAATATTAATCAACGTCATTGAGCCCTTTGATTCCTTATTATTGAGTGGCTGAATAATGGTCTCATTTCCACGCCTATATTTGATGCTTTCATTTTTATCTTTCTTTTTACTATTTCCCGTAGCTTCGGTATTATCTATATTTAAAAATGAGTTGGCTTCTTTCAAATATCGTAAGGTTATGGTGTTATTTACATCAATTTTCTGACACTTCTCCAATTCCTTCTTGGCTACTTCCCATTGTTCGTTATTTATATATAAAAGAGCCAGTAATTGATGGGCTTGTACCGATTTTGGATTCAGTGATAATACTTTTTTAAGCTGAATAATAGCTAAGTCTAAACTACCCTGATAGCAGTATGACAAAGCCTGATTATATTTCTTTATTGTCTGGCTTATGGCATCAAGTTTAGGTGGATTATTCTGAATCATGTCCAAATAATCATCTGCAATATTTTTAGTTGGACGCAGATTCTTGCTAATAACCCATTCACTTAAAGCTGCAACAGCCTCGCCCATCTCATAAAAAACCAAGCCGAGTAAATTTCTTGCCTCAACGTGATTTTTATTAAGTTTTAGGCATTGCCTTAAACTTATAATAGCACCTGATAAATCTCTAACCGTAGCCTTTTCAAGGCCTTCATTATAGTATAGGTTCGCAGCACCCATAATTTTTTTATATCTTGCAACATCCGCTCCACAATTTGTGCAAAAATCATGTTCTGTTAAAGTTGCACCACAATTATAACAAATCATATATATTTCCCCGTTTTCCAAATGAACGTTATTCTTCTTTTTCTTCTTTGTCTTCTTTTACAAGATTAACCAGTAAATCAGCCATATCCGTTAAGTCTTGATTATATATCGCATCCTCTGCCTCTTCCACTTCAAGTGATGGATGAAACTTTTTTAATTCTTCTTCAAAATTAATCATTTTCCAGACTCCTTTTTTATTCTTACTTATATAGTT
>CAZQTM010000086.1:0-8045 GCA_964595855.1 uncultured Lachnospiraceae bacterium
CTCGTATATACTATCATGTATCGTGTTTTGTGTCAACCACTTTTTTAAATCTTTTTGAGTGGTTTTATCTGGTAATTAATTACCATTTGACCGCTCCACCACTGCATTTCTTTGTGGTGCTCACCGGTTTTTCGCGGTGGAATTTTATAATATCATTCTTTATTTTATTTTGCAATACTTTTTTACTGAAAAATTTAAAAAAAGCATGGTATTTTTAACCATGCTTTAGAAGCTTATATTCTGATAAAAAAATTATATTGATAAAGAGTATTGAGAAATACATTTTGTTTAATATCTTCATTAATAATGGTTGATATAGGACCAAAATAATAATAATGACATAACGAAAATACTATCCATACAATCAATATTGATTCCAATCCCCCAACGACTGCACCAAGTATGTGATCAATCAAATGAATAATTGGTAAATGAGAAACCGCCTTGGCTGACTTTAAAAACACCTTAACGAGACCATACACAATTCCTAAGATAACTAATAATATTATAGAATAAAGCGTATTTGTTGTTTCCCCAGCCTGAAAACTGGAAAACAACATTATAAATAAGGAAAAGACAAAAAATGCGACCATAAGCGCTAATAAGTTAGAAATTTCTTTTGCCATTCCTCTACGAGATGCCCCAATCATATTTAGTATGATTAGTAGGACAACAAATATTAATGTATAATTCATAACACGCCCCTTCAACATTTATTACTTGAGTTCAATCGTTTCTAAGGATTGCTCTGTTAAAACAACAAACTTTCTAGGAGAATCTGTTGTAGTCATAAATATTATATTATCATTAAATTCCCCTGAGAATTTTTCCTTACCGTTTACATTCAGCAAAAGGCATTGCGACTCGTTATATATCATTATCTGTTCATTACTTATCAGAATATCTTTGAAATCCATATTAAACGGATGGGAAGATACCAGTTTACCCTGATTATCATAAATATCTATTCGGTATTTACATTGACCTGTACTATCAAAAAAGACAAGCCCAACGTATTGCCCCCCACTATATACTCCCTGTATATTTTCGCTTAATAGCATATCCGCTGTTCCAGTTGGTTTTTTTGACCCCGTAAAAAACATCAATCGGTTGTCTGCAACAGCAAATGCCGTCTGCTCATCCATGAATTGTAACAGTGGTACAACTGCATCCGTATAATCATAACTACTTACAATATGATCTGCTTTATTTTCACCAACACCACCAAAATTATAATATGTTATACTGCTTTTCATTGTATTACTATCAACATAAAAATAAGATACTCCCATTACTTCCCCTGAAAGAGTAACCGCAAGAGGATAGCCGGTTTTCGACATTGTTGCTTTTGCCTCAACAAGTAATGTCCCTGTTGCATCATATAAATTTACCCATGAATTTGATGAATCCTCCAGAATAGCAGCAACTAGACTGTCTTTTGAAACACTAAAATCACGAATGGGAAGATTGGTATCTATTTGTGAAACCTTCCCTTTTGTATCAATAATATAAACTATATGCCCATTATAATCACATACCGCTACAACACCGCCATTTCTATGTACAATAGGCTTCTGCATTTCATATGTTAAATTCCAAAGGACCTTTCCTTTAGAATCCATACTACTTATTCCATCCTTGCTGTAAATTACTATATTTCCATTGTTGTCTAGATAAGACGTGTTGCTAACGTTTAACCTCTCTACCTTGTTTGCAACCACAATTTCTGTAAATATTTGATTCTTATATTGAAATACTAACAAAACTATAATTACGACTGCCACAAGAATGCACATAATGATTCTTAGATAATGTGAAAATCTGTATTTTTTTATCTTATTGGAAAAATTAATTTCTTTATCGGATTTTTCCCTCACTACATGAAAGCTTCTTATATTTGACATAAATTTTCCTCACATCTTTCGTAGTAACAACAGTATATCATATTTTTCTTATGGTAATAAGATTTTTTGTCCCGGCTGAATGGAATCCGGATCTGAAATTTTATTTATACGACATATTTCTTTTACATTATCATCATTACCATAAAACTGACGACATATGAATGCCAGATTGTCACCTTTTTTTACTGTATACTCCTGATATGTTGCTACATCTTCTGTCTTATTACCGCTCTGTATTGATTCCTGTGTCTGAGTAGCTTCCTCATTATCTATGCTTGTCTCAGCAGTTGTTTCTACCCTTTCTTCGGTACTGGTTAATGATTCCTCAGCCTTTTCCGATTCATGTACTTCTTCTATATAAAATGTAGTCTGAGTTTCACTCTCTGTTGTTGTATCTATTTTCATATTACCAGCTTGCAAAATATCCTTATTAAAACCTAACATCTTATCATATTGATTTATTGCAGTTATCGCAATTATGCATATTACAATAGCCATAATAAATGTTACTGAGTATAGAAGCTTCCCGCTGCTGTACTCTTTGCCCTTATACATATTGTTAGATGGCGGACTAATATTTTTCCCCTCCTGCCTAGGCAATCGAATCCGGGGTTCCTCAATTTCATCCGTTTTCTCTGATTCCTGAAAATTATGCACCAAAAAAGACTGCATTGATGTGTTCTGCTCATAAAAAACATAAAAACCTTTTACATTAAACGCAATTCCATTTTGTAAGGATATTTCTTTTATATTATGGGTAAGCGTCATAATGCCCAAAATATCATAATCAGGGAAGAATTCGTGTTGTATTGAAAGAATGCCCTTTTCGCTGTCTGCGGCTCCATATATGTATAAAACCATTTCTTCCTGAGTGTTTTCTTTTCTACCAAATAGATAAACTTTTTTTCTGCCGATATCTGATTCTTTCTCAAGTTGTTTTATGTACGTATAAACGTAATCCTCTATATAAATTCGATAAAAATCATCTGGAGTTCCAATCTGCATTATATTTTTTGGCACTAACACGCAAAACACCTACCTTTATGTATATTCACGTTAAGTATATCATTGGAGTTTTGACTTTTTTATCATTTAATGTTGTCATATTTTTAGAAGTTGTCCTATTATTAGTATATTTTTCCTTTCCGTAAATATAAATATTACAAGAGATAACAAAAAAGCGGTTGCAAATTGTATTATTATAAAATACAAAAGCCACCGCTTACTTAGTACACTAAATTATTATTTATTAAATTGATATATAGTAGTTGATTTATATGGTTTGTTTGGTCCAAAAATAACTGATGGAAAGTTTTTGTGATGAATCGAATCCGGATAATATTGAGTCTCTAAACATAATCCAGAGCGTTTTTCATAAATAGCACTTTCTTTTCCCTTTGCATGATCTACCCAGTTACCTGTATAAAGTTGAACCCCAGGTAAATCAGTAAACACTTTCATAATTCTTCCAGTAGTAGGTTCTGTTACTTCTGCAATTTTTCTAATTTTACCATCAAAGTTGTCTGTAACAAAATTATGATCATAACCATTTACAAGCTTTAATTGCTCAAAATCAGCCGCAATTTCTTTTCCTATTGGTTTTGACTTCGTAAAATCAAGTGGAGTATCTATTACCGTAGCAATTTCTCCCGTAGGAATTGCTCCCACTACGACTGGTGTATAGTGAGATGCATTAAGTTGTAATTCATGATTCAGAATATTGCCTGAGTCATGTCCTGCTAAATTAAAATAAGAATGATTTGTCATATTAATTATTGTATTATGGTCGCTGGTAACAAGATAATCAATTTTTACTTCATTCTCCTGTGTAAGAGTATAGGTAACAGTGAAAGAACGATTACCCGGCAAACCCATTTCTCCATCTTTCAGAGTGTTTGTAAAAATAACAGAGTTGTCATTTTCTTCTGCTTCCCATAGCCTTTTATTCATTCCATGCGGAATATCCGAATGCAGATTATTTTCGCCATCATTCTTGTCCAAATGATAGATAGCACCATCTATCTCAGCTACTGCTCCTGCAATTCTATTTGCGCTTGGTCCAACTGTTGAACCAAAGAAATTAGAATTATCATAATATGTATCAAGACAATCACATCCAAGAACTACATCTTTTTTAATTCCGTTCTTATCCGGAACTACCACTTTTAAAAGAATAGCACCAAAATCAATTACAGACGCTTCCATTCCATTTTTATTTGACATAGTATAGCAAAAAACATCTTTGCCATCTTTTGTTTTCCCATACAGTTCCTTTTTCACTTACTCCTTCTCCTTTACATTGTTATTAAAGTTCCGTTCGTCCTTCTAATGCCCTAAGTAACGTTACTTCGTCAATACACTCTAAATCACCGCCAACCGGAACACCACTGGCAATACGTGTAACCTTCACCCCAATCGTTTTAATCAGTTTGCTAATATACATTGCGGTGGTTTCACCCTCTAAACTGGAGTTCGTTGCAATAATTACTTCCTGCACACTATTGTTCTTTAATCTTTCTAATAATTCCTTAAGCTTAATATCTGCCGGTCCAATACCAATCATTGGAGAAATAGCCCCGTGTAGTACATGATAAATTCCCTGATATTTACCGGTTTTTTCATAAGCAGCAAGATCACGGGAATTTTCTACAACCATTATGGTAGAATGATCCCTTTTTTCATTTGCACATACAGGGCATATATCTTTATCTGTTAAAGTAAAACACTCTTTACAATAACGGACTTTTTCCTTTGCCTCCAAAATCGTCGCTGCCAATCGTTCTACTTTTGCCTGTGGCATATTAATCAAATGAAAGGCAAGACGCCCGGCTGATTTTTCACCAATCCCGGGTAATGTCGAAAGCTCTCCTATTAATTTATTGATTGGTCCACTATACAATTCCATTAGAAAGGAAATCCTCCACCAAGACCACCTGTCATTTTGTTCATCATATCTCCGGATGCTTCATCCGCCATACGTAATGCTTCATTCGTAGCGGCAACAACAAGATCCTGAAGCATTTCAACATCATCCGGATCAACTACTTCTTTATCAAACTTTACGCTCTTTATTTCTTTTTTACCAGTGCAGGTAACTTCTACTGCACCACCACCAGCTTTTGCGGTAAATTCTTTGATTTCTAAGTCTTTTTGGCTCTCCTCCATCTGACGTTGCATCCTCTGTGCCTGCTTCATCAGATTATTCATATTGCCTGGCATTCCGCCTCCTGAAAATCCACCTTTTTTTGCCATAAAATACTTACTCCTTTCAATCCTCTATTTCTATTTCTGTATTTATTATCTTTCCTATATCAATATACTGATCATTAAAATTTCTATCATTTGACAAGCATTGTATTATAATCTCAACCTGTTTTTGCATGTAATTGGATATTAACTGTTCAACTTCTTCCTTCTTACCTTCTTTTTTGAAATAATCATAATCCACACCATCTGAAACTACAAGTAATAGTTTTCCTTCCGATGACAGGCTTAATTTAACCTTTTTTAGTTCTGCCTTCATTAACGCTTCAGCTGAATTCACGATTGCAGACCATTTTGGAACAATAGCTTTGATTTCCTCTGGAATTGCCTTAGGTAATTCCTGTTTCACAATATTAGAATGATTATCAGCAGTGGACTGTGTTGACGATGTTGACTGGGAGGTGTTTACAACAACCCCTTTTTCTATTTTTTCTTCCAAAACACGTATTCTATTTAATAATGCATCCTGTGATTTTTCCATTTCGGGTTTACATAATTTTATTAGTGCAATTTCAATCAGAATACGCTTTTGTGCTGCATACCGTATGTTACCTGATAGTTCGCTAAAAATTCTGATATATCTCATAATGGTATCAGCATCAGTCATTTGCGCTTCTTCCTGCAAACGCTTCTTATTATCAGAAGAAACATCTAAAACATCTTCTACATCATCGGATGTCTTTACTATAAGAAGGTTTCTTAAATACCACGTAAAATCTGATACAAACTGTGCCAGTTCTCTTCCCTGCATAACAATTTCTTCTAACAACTGTATACAGGATAAGACATTGCGGTCCAATATCTGTCGTAACAATTTACTAAAAAATGCCGTATCAACTGCGCCTAATACGTTAAGTACCATATCATATGTAAGCTTTTCCTTATAATGAAAAGCAATACACTGGTCTAACAGGCTTAATGCATCTCGCATAGAACCATCTGCTGTTTTCGCGATATATCGTAGAGCTCTTGGTTCTACATCAACTTTTTCTGTCTCCATCAGTTCTTCGAGTCTGTCACTGATCGTGTCTATTGTGATTCTCTTAAAATCATATCTCTGACATCTTGACAATATAGTAATCGGTATCTTCTGCACCTCTGTAGTAGCAAGTATAAAAATACAGTATGATGGAGGTTCCTCCAATGTCTTTAATAAGGCATTGAATGCACCTATAGAAAGCATATGAACTTCATCGATAATATAAACCTTATATTTCCCCTCAGCAGGAGAATAAGATACTTCATCCACAATTTCACGAATGTTCTCAACACCATTGTTAGAAGCTGCATCAATCTCAATTACATTCATACTTGCTCCTGCTTTAATGGCCTTGCAGGAGGAACATACACCACAGGGGTTTCCATCTACCGGATGTTCACAATTAACTGTTTTTGCAAACAACTTTGCTATCGTTGTTTTACCCGTACCTCTAGTACCACAGAAAAGGTATGCATGTCCAATACGCTGTGCTTCTATTTGATTTTTTAAAGTAGTAACAATATGGTCCTGTCCTTTTACATCCTTAAAATTATCCGGACGGAACTTTCTATAAAGAGCTATATAAGACATATTTATCCTCATGCTGCGACTGTATTTTAGGAGCAGCTAATGGTTCAAGTTTGTGCGCAGCTCAAACTTGGTGAGTGAAAATATTATTTTCACTCTTTACCTCTCATTGCGTAATGCAATTTTATTCCTACTGGCTAATCGCCAAAACTAATACCCAACATTTTTGCTTCATTAATAATAGTTGAATTAGGATCCAACATTTTTAATTTACCTGCAACGTCTTCAAGTGGTACCTTCACGATTTCACGGTTACGATACCCCACCATAAATCCGTACTCTCCCTCTAATATGAGTTTTCCTGCTTCTGATCCTAATCTACTGGCAAATACCCTGTCGTAAGGACATGGGCTTCCACCACGCTGCATGTGTCCCGGTACTGTAACACGAACCTCCTGACCAGTCTTTTCCTGAATCTGTGAAGCAATTTCATAGGATACTGATGGATATTTATAATTATTAAGTTTCTTCTGATACTCTTTCTTTGTCAGTTTTGCATCCTCTTTGCTGATAGCTCCTTCTGCTACAGCAAGGATTGTAAATTTATTTCCATTTTTAAATCTTTCTTCAACTGCTTTTACTACTTTATTAATATCATATGGGATCTCAGGTATCAGAATAATATCTGCACCTCCTGCCATACCGGCATTCAAAGTAAGGAAACCAACCTTATGACCCATTACCTCAACAATGAAAACTCTTCCATGGGACGCTGCTGTTGTATGAATGCAATCGATTGCTGTTGTTGCAATATCCATTGCACTCTGGAAACCAAAGGTCATGTCTGTTCCATATAAATCATTATCAATTGTTTTCGGAAGGGTAATAATATTTAAGCCTTCCTCCCGTAAAAGGTTTGCTGTTTTATGTGAACCATTACCACCCAATATAACAAGACAATCCAGCTTCAATTTGTAGTAATTTTGTTTCATTGCTTCTACTTTATCCAAACCATTTTCATCCGGTTCCTTAATTGTTTTAAAAGGAGTTCTGCTACTACCAAGTATTGTTCCACCAATTGTTAAAATACCCGAAAAATCTTTTGCAGTAAGCATCTGAAAATTACCGTATATCAAACCTCTATACCCATTTAAGAACCCATATATCTCAACATTTTCACAACTATTCATTAAAGATTTTACAACACCTCGCATAGCTGCATTTAAAGCCTGGCAATCGCCACCACTTGTTAACATGCCAATTCTTTTCATAGCAAAACCTCCATTGGTATCAGACTAAAGTCTCTTCAAGCAACAAAATAATTATATATTATTTTAACCTTATCCACAATATTTTTATACCATGTAAAT
>CAZQTM010000087.1:0-7931 GCA_964595855.1 uncultured Lachnospiraceae bacterium
CTATTAGTAATATTTTACTTCCGCCAAGGAGTGTACTAATTACGAATGTGGTTAGTGCCGGTACAAAAACCATAGTAATTCCACTGATAATGCCGGGTACTGTAAGTGGAAGGGTAATTTTAAAAAATGTTTGGATACCATTAGCACCTAAGTCTCTAGCCGCATTAATTACATTTGGATCAATTTTGGTGAGTGAGTTATACAAGGGAACAACCATAAATGGAAGAAAGTTATAAACCATGCCTAGTATGATAGCATTTGGCGTATTAATTATATTTAAAGCAGGTAGTTTCAAAAAGGATAGAATACTATTAATAACACCTGTTTTTTCTAATAATGTCTGCCATGCTAAAGTTCTTAAGAGAAAATTCATCCACATAGGAAGAATGAAGATAAGAACAATCATATTATGCTGGTTACTACTCATCTTTGCCAAAATTGAAGCAAGTGGATAACCTAATAGAAGACAAAGTAAAGTAGCTATTAATGATAATAAGATAGAAAGCCATAGAGCTTTTATATGTTCAGGAGTCCCAATTGAAGCTATGTTTTTTAATGTAAATACTCCGCTTTTATCAGTAAGGCCATAGTAAAATACCATGCATAGAGGAATGATGATAAATGCAGATGACCAAACGACAAATGGAGATGCTAACAAATTTGTTCTATTCTTCAACGCCTACGGCCTCCTCATCTTCAGATGCAGGTTTGTTCATTATCTGAATATTAAAAGGATCTACTTTAATACCAACCTTTGTGCCAATAGGAAACATTGTTGTGGAGTGAACAAGCCATTCAAATCCATTAGCCATAACTTCCATTTCATAATGAACACCTTTAAAAATAAGGTGGGTAACCTCACCGCAAATCACACCGTTTTCGGGGGATACAAGTATAATGTCTTCTGGTCTTATTACAACATCGACTGGTTTATTTTCACCAAAACCCTTATCGACACAAGCAAATTTAGTACCCAAAAAGGACACTAATTCATCATGAATCATGATACCATCTAATATATTGCTATCACCAATGAAGTCAGCTACAAATGCATTTTCCGGTTCATTATAAATATCTTCGGGTGTTCCAATCTGTTGAATATATCCTTGATTCATTACAACTATGGTATCGGACATGGTAAGGGCTTCTTCTTGATCATGTGTGACATAAATAAATGTAATTCCAAGTTCGTTTTTTAATCGAATTAATTCATATTGCATGTCCTGACGTAATTTTAAATCAAGTGCTCCTAAAGGTTCATCTAATAATAATACCTTGGGTTCATTTACAATTGACCTAGCAATTGCAATTCTCTGCTGCTGGCCACCACTAAGTGAATCAGGCATTCTTTTTTCAAAACCTTCCAAATTAACAAGCTTAAGTGCATATTTAATTTTATCCTTAATATATTGGTCAGTTTTACCCTTTATCCTTAAGCCAAAAGCTATATTCTCTTCAATCGTCATATGCGTGAATAAAGCGTATTTCTGAAAGACAGTGTTGAGTTTTCGCTTGTTTGGCGGGAGAGAAGTAATATCTGTTCCATTGAAATAAACGTTTCCTTTATCCGGATTTTCAAATCCACCGATAATACGAAGTGTTGTTGTTTTACCACAACCGCTTGGACCTAGAAGAGTAAGAAATTCATTTTCACGTATATATAAATTCATATCATCCAAAACAATATTGCTACCATAGGATTTTGTAATATGTTGAAGATTAATTAGTTTTGTGCTCATATGTTCTTTGTTACCTTTCTTCAAAAGTTTAAAAACTGGGTGGAGAGCTTACCCAAATAAAACAAGCTCCTGTTTTACTACCTGCCTTAATATAATGTGTGGAATTTGGGGTAAAATAAAAAGAATCACCCTTTTTAGCTTTTATAACTTTTTTACCAAGGCATATCATAATATTTCCAGAGAGAACAAATCCAAATTCTTCACCTTCGTGTGGATTATCAGGATAGGTCTGGCCATCTGGATCTAATGTGACTCTAATTGGTTCCATAATATTTTTTTGGGCATTTGGAATAATCCATTCGGTCTTATTACGATATTCATGGTCGATCTTTTCAAAATAATCTGTATCATGAAAAACGATTCGTGAATCAACATCGCTCGTAAAAAAGTCACTTAAGTCTGTTCCAAGACATTGTAATATATCAACTAATGTTGCGATGGACGGAGAGGTTAAGTCTCTTTCTACTTGTGAAATAAAACCTTTAGAGAGTTCCGCGCGATCTGCTAATTCCTCTTGTGTAAGACCTTTTATAATGCGCAGTTCTTTCAGCCTGTGACCAATTTTCATTGGATTCACCTCCAAAATATAGTTAAGAATTAGTTATAATAAACTATGAGTTTACTGATACTAAACATATAGAACGAATTTTATTATACTAAAACGTGTCTAAAAGTCAACGAAAACATGAAAAGTTTTTCAGAAAAATTATTAACAAAATTATTCTATTATGATAAGATTGATAAATGATTAAAATGTATACGAAAGACGTAATACGGAGGGTTAAAAATGAAGAATGATAAGTATGTAGCATATGTATCCACATACACTTCAGGAGAAAATGATAATCATGGTATAAAAATATATGATGTCGATGTGAAAAATGGACGATTAATTGAGAAAGATAAAGTTCAAATTACAAACTCTTCATACATCACCATTTCTCATAATTGTAAATGTTTATATTCCATAACAGATTTTGGCGTAGAGGGATACAAAATACTAAAGGACGGAAGTCTTAGTGTCATTAATTCATCATCGATAAATGGTATGAGAGGATGTTATATTTCTACAGATTATGAGGATAAGTATTTATTTGTAGCCGGATACCATGATGGTAAAATTACAGTTTTAAAATTGCAGGAAGATGGAAGCATAAATGGTATTACAGAAGAAATATTTCATAAAGGCTGGGGAAGTATTGCAGAAAGAAATTTTAGACCCCATGTGAATTGTGTAAAAATGACCAGAGATAATTGTTATCTCTGTGCAGCTGATCTTGGTATGGACTATGTTGATATTTATAAGCTTGATTCGAAGACAGGTAAATTAAAACTGACAGATATTATTAGAAGTGAACAGGAATCAGCCCCAAGACATATAAAATTTACAAAGGATGGAAGATTTCTATATATTGTACATGAATTGAAGAACTACATTGATGTGTATTCTTATAAAAATGAGAATGATAATCCTGAATTTGAGAAAATCCAGACAATATCAACTCTGAATGAATATCATGCCAGTGGATCTGCAGCAAGTGCTCTAAACTTTTCTATAGATTATAAATACTTAGTCAGTTCCAATGCGGGAGATAATAGTGTTATTGTATATTCAATTGATCAAAAAAACGGAATGCTTACTAAGATACTTTGCCTGCCTATAAGCGGTGATTATCCAAAGGATGCGACACTTTTCCCTGATAACAAACATCTGGTTTCCCTAAATCATGAATCAAACTCGATGACATTTTTTACTGTTGATATGGAAAAGGGATTGCTTGTCATGAATGGCAAAGAACTTACAGTAGAAAGTCCTAACTGTATCATTTTTCATAAATTAGAAGAGCAATAAAAAAAGGGGTTAACCCCCTTTTTTTATTTTACTTATAGAAATCAGTTATGGAACTAAGTCTCGAAGACATATTACTAATTAATAAATCGAGCAACGTAATACAGGTCATGGATTCAACAACGACAACAGCTCTAGGCACAATGATAGGGTCATGTCTGCCATGAATGGAAATAGTGGTTGATTTTAAGGAAGAAGTTACTGTTTCCTGCATCTTAGAAATTGAGGGAGTAGGTTTAAAATGAGCACGTAAGATGATATCACTTCCATCACTAATACCACCTAAAATACCACCACTATGATTGGTACGTTTCTTAATCTTATCTTGATCCATATAAAAAGAATCATTATTTTCAGAACCCTTTTTTCCACTCACATCGATACCGTCACCAATTTCAAAAGCTTTTACTGCACCAATTGACATAATTGCTTTTGAAAGATTTGCATCTAATTTATCAAATACAGGTTCTCCAATTCCCGAAGGCATATTTTTTATTACACACTCGACAACACCGCCACAGGAATCCTGTTTTTGTATACATTCATTCAGATATTCTTCGGCATCTTTTGTAGCAGTTTCATCTGGCATATATAAAGAAGAAGCAAGAACTGATTCTCTATTAATACGACTACAGTCAGCCAAAATAGGACCAATTGATTTGGTATATGCAATTATCTCAATGCCCAGTTGTTTCAAAATTTTAGATGCAATAGCCCCAGCAGCTACACGGCCAATCGTCTCACGTCCGGATGTTCGACCACCACCTCTATAGTCACGAACTCCAAATTTTTGTTCAAATGTATAGTCGGCATGTCCAGGACGGTAAACATTCGCAATATCACTATAATCTTTACTAATCTGTGACTCATTATAAATCATAATAGAAATCGGAGTACCGGTAGTGATATCCCCAAAAGTCCCTGATAGTATGTGTGGCATGTCAGATTCATTTCTTTTTGTCCCATAAGGATTACTTCCAGGTCTTCGTCTATTAAGAAAAGGCATGAGATCATCTTCAGTTAATGGCAGACCAGCAGGAACACCATCTATGACAACTCCGATTGCTTTTCCATGAGATTCTCCCCATGTAGTTATTTTAAATTGTTCTCCAAATGATGAACCACCCATATCAAATTTCTCCTTTAATCATAATAGATTATTTTATTATATCTAAAAAATTTTTTCTACTCAAGTAAATAATGGAATTCATAAATTTTACTGTACATTTTATAGGAATATGGTATCATAAAATTAAATAATTTGTAGATATTTGACGATAAATAAATTATTAAATATTTCATTAATAAAGTGTATCAATAAGATTAGCAGGGAAATATATGTTAAGTGAAATCCAAAGCAATAGTATAAAAAAATGTAAGAAGTTTGCGAAAAAGAATAAACTTTGTAAATGGGTTGCTACCGGATTAATTGTAATCATGATAGTATTAGGGAATATTTTGCGTCATGACAGAAAACACTTAATACATATATTACAATTAGCCACGGTATGCATAATTTTTTTGGTAAATGCAAGTTTTGCTCCAATGACATTTCAAAATAATACAACTTCTGAGAATGTTTCCGAAAGTGAACTAGGGATTGCGAATGATAAAGAAGTCATATCCGAAAATGTGGTTTCCAGTGAAGACCAGATTTCGTTAGATGATTTGATTGCACAAAAAGAAGAAATAGTAACGGAAGCGAATGAAGTTGATCAGGCAGTTGATGTCAATACTTTTCATAAAGATAGTTGGAACTTACTTCTTGTTAATAAGCAACATCCAATTCCGGAAGATTATACCTTTACACTTGGAACGATAAAAGGAAGTATGCAGTGCGACGAGAGAATTATTACACCATTAACGGATATGTTCGCTGCTGCTAAAGAAGATGGTATCAATTTGATTGTTTGCTCCCCATATCGGGATATAACACGTCAGGAATATTTATTTGACAGAAAGATGAAAAACTATCTGAATACTGGATATTCTTATATGGATGCATATAAAACAGCTTCCATTACAGTTACAGTACCGGGTGCAAGCGAACATCAGGTTGGACTTGCAGTTGATATTATTAGTGATAAGTACAGCGCTCTTAATGAAGGATTTGGAGAGACAGATGCCGGGATATGGCTAAAAGAACATAGTGCTGATTATGGATTTATACTTCGTTATCCAAAAGGGAAAGAAGATATTACCGGAATTCAGTATGAACCATGGCATTTTAGATATGTTGGAAAAGATGCAGCACTCATTATTATGCAGCAGGATATTACATTAGAAGAATTTATTGATAGGCTATAGGAAAGTAGAAAAGAAATGTATAAATTATTAAAACAGGAAGGCCGGGCAAAAAGAGCCGAACTGACTACAGTTCATGGTGTAATTCAGACACCTGTTTTTATGAATGTTGGTACGGTAGCGGCTATAAAGGGAGCAGTGTCGACTGAGGATTTAGAGCAGATAAAGACACAGGTTGAATTATCAAACACATATCATTTACATGTTCGTACAGGAGATAAATTAATTAAAGAGCTTGGCGGTCTTCATAAATTTATGTCATGGGACAAACCGATACTGACTGATTCGGGAGGTTTTCAAGTTTTTTCTCTGTCAAGTTTAAGGAAAATAAAAGAAGAGGGCGTGACCTTCCATTCTCATATAGATGGAAGGATTATTTTTATGGGGCCTGAAGAAAGTATGCAGATTCAGTCTAATCTTGCATCGACAATTGCTATGGCATTTGACGAATGTGCACCGGCACTGGCTTCAAGAGAATATGTACAGCCATCTGTCGACCGCACTACAAGGTGGTTAATTCGATGTAAAGATGAGATGAAACGTCTGAATTCATTAGATGATACAATCAATAAAAATCAAATGCTATTTGGTATTAACCAAGGTGCTATTTATGAGGATATTCGTATTGAACATGCAAAGAGAATATCTGATCTTAATTTAGATGGATATGCTGTTGGTGGGCTTGCGGTAGGTGAGAGCCACGAGGAAATGTATCGTATCCTAGAGGAAACAATTCCTTATCTGCCAAAGGACAAGCCAACCTATTTAATGGGAGTTGGGACTCCGGCTAATATTTTAGAGGGAGTTGAACGTGGTGTTGACTTCTTTGATTGTGTTTATCCAACAAGAAATGGCAGACATGGACATCTTTACACAAATCATGGCAAGATTAATTTATTTAATGCAAAGTTTGAAAAGGATTTAAGACCCATTGAGGTAGGGTGCGATTGTCCTACCTGTAGAAGATATTCAAGAGCATATATCAGACATTTGTTAAAGGCAAAAGAGATGCTTGGGATGCGGTTATGTGTTTTGCATAATCTTTATTTCTACAATACAATGATGGAAGAAATCAGGGATGCACTTGATCATGATAGTTTTGCACAGTATAAAAAGTATAAGTTAGAATCCATGAGTATGGGAGAAGATTAAATAAAATTTTAAGAAAGAAACACAAATCACTTGAAGATTTACTGTATTTTGTGTATCATTGCTTTATCACTTAACTTTATGGAGGAAATGAAATGGGTATATTAGCGTCAGCAACAGCCGGACAATCCGGAGTTATATTAGTAGTGTATCTTGTACTTATTGTAGCATTTGTGTACTTTTTAATGATTCGTCCACAGAAAAAAGAGCAAAAAAGAGTTGGATCTATGCTCTCAGCAATGGAAATTGGTGATAGTATTTTAACCAGTAGTGGATTTTATGGTGTTGTAATTGATATTACTGATGATACTATTATTGTAGAGTTTGGAAACAATAAGAATTGTAGAATACCAATGCAAAAAAGTGCAATTGCACAAGTTGAAAAGCCTGCAAACGAATAAAGAAGATATATTCGAACAGGTGAAAAGTTAATAAATTTACAGATTGATCAAGACCACAAACAATTGTTTGTGGTCTTTTCATACATACTTAATGATATAAGATTTCTATAGGAGTGATGATACATATTATGAATCAAAATTATAAGATATTACTTATTGAAGACGATGGAGTAATCTGTCAGGAAATACATAATTATTTAATTTCCTGGGGGTATGAAGTAAAAACAATAAAGGATTTTAATCATGTGATAGAGGAATTTGAGGAGTTTTTGCCACATCTTGTTCTTATGGATATTACTTTGCCCTTTTATAATGGATTTTACTGGTGCTCTGAAATTAGAAAACGTTCCAAAATTCCGGTAGTTTTTGTATCTTCAGCAAATGATAATATGAATATTGTTATGGCAGTTAATATGGGAGGGGATGATTTCATAGCAAAACCATTTGACCTTCAAGTTTTATCTGCTAAAATTCAGGCAATGTTAAGAA
>CAZQTM010000088.1:0-7887 GCA_964595855.1 uncultured Lachnospiraceae bacterium
TATAAAAAGAAAAAAGAGAAAAAAAACATCTATTGCCAATAAAATATTTGTAATTTGTAACACAACATTTATGATTTTATTTGTAATTGTTACATTATATCCGGTACTGAATACACTTGCATTGTCATTTAATGATGGCACAGATGCGTTACGTGGAGGAATCTATCTGTGGCCAAGAAGATGGTCACTAAAAAATTATATTACGGTAATGCAGAAAGATAACCTGATTAGAGGAGCATTTATTACCGTAATGCGAACCATTGTTGGAACAGCGTTATCTCTATTTACAAATGCCATATTAGCATTTATTGTAAGCCGTAAAAGGTTTTTATTTAAAAAGCAGCTCTCCCTTTTTTGGGTAATTACCATGTATGTAAATGGAGGATTGATCCCCACTTTTTTGTTATATAAGGATTTAGGAATGATTAATTCATTTTCTGTATATGTTATTCCGGGAATGATAAGTGCATTTAATATGTTAGTCATACGAACCTATATGAATGGAATTTCAGATAGTTTAGAGGAGTCAGCCCAGCTTGATGGAGCAGGTTATCTGACCATATTTACGAGAATCATTTCTCCATTATGTAAACCTGTTTATGCAACGATAGCATTATTTGTAGCAGTTTGGCAGTGGAACTCATGGTTCGATGCAATGTTGTATAACAGAATGAGTGATAAGCTAACAACATTGCAGTATGAATTAATGAAACTACTTACTTCTATTATGAATCAGGCAAGTTCAGTGGAAGGAATGAGAAATGCAGCAGGTTCTGTTACACCAGCTTCAGTGCGCTCTGCAGCAACCATAGTAACGATGCTTCCTATTGTATGTTTATACCCCTTTTTACAAAGATATTTTGTTACAGGAATGACACTGGGAGGTGTCAAGGAGTAGTATTAAGTTTTTCTTGAACAGATGATAAACTCTTCGTATAATTGGAATATCAAGTACAAGGGGAAGGTATTGTGATGAAGGGGAAGCTGGTAGTTAGTGTAGTTATTATTGTTTCATTTTTTATTATTGCAATCAGTATCTTGATTGGGATTAGAGACAATCATAAAAAGGATATTATAAAATTTACGGCATTTTATAATATGCAGGGAACCAGTATTAATGCCGATAATGATATAAAAGAATTACTGGCAGAAAAGACAGGCGTAGATTGTGAAGAAATATGGCTTGGGTCACAGTCTAGGGAAGATGCATATAACTCATACATAGCGAGTGGAGAATATACAGATTTTATCATGGGAGATCTTGAACTGTATGAGGCAGGTGCATTGATTCCGATAGATGAGTATTGGGATCAGTATCCTAATATTCGTTATTATATGAGTGATGAAGAGTGGGATAGACTTCGACTAGATGATGGTCATATTTATTGGATACCACAGTTTGGCGTTGTAAATGGGGAAGATACTGAATTAGTACATGAAGGTGAAGCATTCTGGATTCAAACGCGTGTACTAAAGTGGGCTGGTTATCCCCAAGTTGATACACTGGAAGAATATTTTGATTTAATTGAACAATATTATGCTCATAATAAAGTAATGGATAATGGAACTGCAAATATTCCATTTACGATTTTATGTGATGACTGGCGTTATTTCTGCCTCGAGAATCCACCTCAATTTTTAGATGGATATCCCAATGATGGATCATGTATGGTGGATATAAAAACGAGAAAAGTAATGGATTATAATACAACACCTACTGCTAAAATATATTTTAAAAAACTTAATGAGGAGTTTAAGAAGGGAATTATTGACCCGGAATCGTTTACCAGTACATATGAAGAATATCTTGATAAGCTTTCTACAGGGGCAGTACTGGGAATGGTAGATCAATGGTGGCAATTTAATTATGATATTGATTCTGCTTATAAGCGACAGAATTTATCATCCAAAGGGTGCAGCTATGTACCACTTCCGATAACAATTGAAAAAGGTATTAAGAACCAATGGCATGTAAGTAGGTCAAATGAGGTGGATGTTTCAAAAGGGTTATCTGTTACAATATCCTGCAAGGAAATTCAAAAAGCTCTGCAATTTATAAATGATCTGTTAGAGCCAGAAATCCAGTTAATCCGTTATTGGGGGATAAAGGATGTCGATTATTATGTTGATGAAAATGGCATATTTTATCTTACAGAGGAACAAAGAAATCGAGCGGATAATGCGGATTACATTAGGTCACATTTCTGTTCTTATTCTTTTTTCCCACGAGTAGAGGGAAAAATTAAAGGAAATGTTAATTATTTTTCACCGGAGTATCAGCCAGGAGAATTTTTTGCTTCATTACCGGATGATGTAAAAGAATGCTTGGATGCATATGGATGCAAAACATATGTTGAGATGCTTGGGGCAAATAAACAACCGGGACCATGGTATCCAATGTACTCTTATTCAGCTTTATTAACCACCAAAACGGAGTCGGGGATTGTGTGGAATAATTTAAATGAAGTTAAGCAGACATGGTTGCCCAAAGTAGTATTATCTAAAAATTTTGATGGTACATGGGAAAGATATATGGATGCATATAAAGCCTGTAACCCTTCCGTATTTTTTAATGATATGCAAAAAGGCTTAGATAGAAGGATTGCAATGCACACAGATATAGATTGACAACAAAACAGTGTTCTAGGAGAAAATAATATGAATGAGCTAATTAATAATCCCATTTTAAGAGGAATGTACCCAGACCCATCAATTTGCAGGGTGGGAGAAAGATATTATTTAATAAATTCTACCTTTGCTTATGCACCTGGTGTTCCTATTTTTGAAAGTAATGACCTTTTTACATGGAAACAGATAGGAAATATTCTTAAGACGCGTAAACAGTTAAATTTAGATAATTTAGAAATTTCATCTGGAATATATGCACCTACTATACGTTATCATAAGGGATTATTTTATATGATAACAACAAATGAAAAAAGTGGAGGCAATTTTTACGTAACAGCAAAAGAACCAAAGGGTCCTTGGTCAGATCCTATTTTTCTATCAGAAGCAAAAGGAATAGATCCCAGTCTCTATTTTGAGGAAGATCATTGTTACTATATCGGACAACGAACAAAGAAGGATGCTAAATATTACGGCGATTGTGAAATATGGATACAGGAATTAGATCTAGACAAGAAAAAACTGGTAGGAAAAGATTACATTCTTTGGGATGGAGCTTCAAAAAATGCAATATGGCCAGAAGGTCCACATCTGTATAAAAAAGATAATTGGTATTATCTAATGATTGCAGAGGGAGGAACTGCTCATGAGCATAGTGTGTGTATTGCAAGGAGCAGAAATATCTTTGGACCATATGAAAGTTGTAAAAACAATCCTGTTTTTACACACAGGCACTTGGGAAGGGAGTATCCAATTCAATACATAGGGCATGCAGACCTTGTAGAGACGAAAGAAGGAAACTGGTTTGCAGTTATGCTTGGAACAAGAATGATAAATGGTAAAAGTGCATTGGGAAGAGAAACATTCCTTGTTCCTATTATATGGGAGGATGATTGGCCTGTTTTCTATAAGGGAGAAGGAAAAATATCAGTTCAGGATAATACAATGTCTGGTCAGGGTAGAAGTAAGGTAATTCACTGGAGTGAACAACTTAATCCTTCATGTGTCATGTTACGTAATGAGTTACCGCAAGAGAAGAGAAAAGTAATACAAGAAAAACTATTATTGGAGTGTGGATTAGATCGTTTAGATGAAAAGGGGAATCCTTCCTATATTGGTGTCAGAGTAGAAGAGCATACTTTTTGTATGAGTATAGAAATGGAATTTCATCCAAATGAAGGAGATGAAGCCGGAATTGCTTATTTCTATGATAGTCATAACTTTATTACATTTTCCATTTGTAAAGAAAATGGGATAGAAAATCTTATTGTCAAAAAAATGGAAAAAGGTGTCGATACCATTCTTTATGAAGAGCACAATTTTGAGGAGTTTGGAACTGCGAATAAGCTTAGTATAAAAGGTAAAAATCATCTCATGGAATGTTCATTCAATGATAAGAAATGTATAAAGGAAATCAGCCTTGAGTCATTAACGACGCAGGAGGCGGGTGGTTTTGTAGGATGTACAATGGGAGTCTTTGCAGTTAAAAAAGAAAAAATAGATAACAACTATGCCAAATTTGGTATTTTAAACATTATTTATCCATAAAACAAACAGACTGTCCATATGCGTCAGTCTGTTTGTTTCACTATATAGGAAAGGAAAAATATGAAAGGGCAAGCTTATAATCCATTTCTGCCATCATGGGAATATGTACCGGATGGGGAACCACATATTTTTGGTGACAGAGTCTATCTGTATGGCTCACATGATTATTATAATGGACATGTTTTTTGTTTAGGGGATTATGTCTGCTGGTCTGCCCCAATTAATGACCTATCAGACTGGCGATGTGAAGGAATAATTTACGAGAAAACAAAGGATCCATTTAATGAAGAGGGAAAGATGTGCCTTTATGCACCGGATATAACAAGAGGAACCGATGGAAGATATTATTTATATTATGTCTTGGATAAGGTATCAGTTGTTTCTGTAGCTGTTTGCGATAAACCAGCTGGAAAATTCGAATTCTATGGCTATGTTCATGACAAGAATATGGTAAAGCTTGGAGAGAGAATAGCAGATGAACCTCAATTTGATCCGGCAGTCATTACAGAAGGCAAAAAGACATATCTTTATACTGGTTTCGCAGGGCCTGAAGATGGCAGCAGACACGGTGCAATGGTCACAGTGCTGGATAAAGATATGCTTACGATTTTGGAAGAACCTCAATTTATAGTACCATCGAAAATGTATGGTATGGGAACAAGTTTTGAAGGATATGAATTTTTTGAAGCCCCTTCTATACGAAAAAAAGGTAATCTGTACTATTTTATATATTCTTCTGTTGCCATGCATGAACTATGTTATGCAGTAAGCAAAAGCCCTGTAAATGGATTTACATATGGAGGAGTGCTCATAAGTAACTGCGACCTTCATGTTGACTCTTATAAACCAGCAAAAAAACCAACGGCATATGGTGCCAATAATCATGGAAGTATTATTGAGATAAAGGATAAATGGTATGTTTTTTATCACAGACATACAAATGGAACATGGTACAGTAGACAGGCATGTGCAGAAGAAATTATGTTTTTAGAGGATGGTTCTGTTAAACAGGCAGAAATGACTTCGTGTGGATTAAATAATGGACCACTAATAGAAATGGGAGAATATCCTACTTATATAGCATGTAATTTATTTACTTCACATGACTCAATATATGTTGGAGGAGATGATTTTCCTAAAATTATTCAGGATGGAAGGGATGGAGACAGAGACCCTGGGTATATTTCTAATATTAAGGATACAGCTACAATTGGGTTCAAGTATTTTTGGATAAAAGATATAAAAAAAATTGGTATAAAAGTCAGGGGATATGCTGATGGATACTTTGAGGTCCGGAGTAAGTGGGATGGACCGGTACTTGCTTCAATACCAGTAAAATTTTCCAACGTATGGGAAGAATATATTGCCGATATTGATTTTCCAAGGGGTATATGCGAAAAATGGGCGATATATTTCACTTATAAAGGACAGGGAATAGCTGATTTTCTTTCTTTTTCATTTCTTTAATGTCCTAAAGAGAGGGTAAAAATATGATTAGTAAAATCTATAGAAATGTGTTTGAAGAAATGGGTTTTTCAAATGCAGAGATTAATAAAAGGGTAAATGAAACGTTTGATGAAATTTTTTATGGAGAAAATGCATTTTTCCATATGTCTAGGAATGATACTGCTTACCTTGAGGATACAGGGAATAACGATGTAAGGACTGAGGGTATGTCGTATGGTATGATGATGTGTGTACAAATGGACAGAAAAAAGGAGTTTGACTGTATTTGGAAATGGGCAAGAACATATATGTATATGGAGCACGGCATTAACAAAGGATATTTTGCATGGTCCGTGAAACCAAATGGTGAGAAGAATTCTCATGGACCAGCACCCGATGGGGAAGAATATTTTGCCATGGCTTTGTTTTTTGCATCCCATCGCTGGGGTGATGGAGATGGAATATTCTGCTACTCTCTAGAGGCAAAAAATCTTCTTCATACTTGTTTACATAAAGGAGAGAAAGGGCCCGGACATGCTATGTGGGATTCTAAAAATTATCTTATCCGTTTTGTTCCCGAATTGGATTTTACGGATCCATCTTATCATCTACCACATTTTTATGAATTATTTTCAATCTGGGCTTATGAAGAAGACAGGGAATTCTTCAAAAAGGCAGCTGATAAAAGCAGAGAATTCCTAAAAAAAGCTTGTCATCCAGCAACAGGACTAAACCCTGAATATAGTACTTATGATGGGAAACCCTATGATGGGAAGAAAGAGATATTTGGAAGACATGACTGGTATTATAGTGATGCATATCGTACAATAGCAAATATTGCACTGGATTATGAATGGTTTGAAAAAGAAAGAGAAAATAAAAACTGGTACAGAGAAACAGCCGAGAATCTACAGAATTTCTTCTGTAATACGATGAAAGATAATAACCGGGCGGTATACTCTGTAGAGGGAAAGATGATTCAGGATATGGCATTACATCCGGTTGCGATTACGGCTACCAATGCAGAAGCTTCTCTTGCCTCAGACGGACCTTATGCAGAACAGTGTGTAATTGAATTCTGGAATACACCACTTAGAACGGGTGTCAGAAGATATTATGATAACTGTCTTTATATGTTTGCAATGCTTGCATTAAGTGGAAGATATAGAGTATGGTAGTAATGTGAAAAATATGCTTGATAGCATATTATATAAAGAAATGGAGAATAAGAATACTTATGTTAACAATAGGATGTCACTTATCATCATCAAAAGGGTATCAAGCTATGGGAAAGGAAGCAAAGCAGATTGATGCTAACACTTTTCAGTTTTTCACGAGAAATCCAAGAGGTGGAAAAGCCAAGGAAATTGACCCATCTGATGTTAATAACTTTCTACAGTATGCTAAGGAGAATGGAATCAATAGGATATTAGCTCATTCACCTTATACATTGAATGCGGCAGCAGCAGATCCCGGGTTACGTGATTTTGCCAAGAATACAATGGCGGATGATTTAAAAAGGATGGAATATACAAAAGGTAATTGTTATAATTTTCATCCTGGTTCTCATGTTGGACAAGGAGTCGAGACAGGAATTGTATATATTTCTGATATGTTAAACGAGATTTTGACACCAATACAGAATACAACAGTACTTTTGGAGACCATGGCTGGTAAAGGAAGTGAAGTGGGGCGAACCTTTGAGGAGTTACGTGAAATACTGGATAGGGTAAACATTCAGGATAAAATGGGTGTCTGCCTTGATACCTGTCATATTTGGGATGGTGGTTATGATATTGTAAATAAACTGGATGAGGTTCTTACAGAATTTGACCGCGTAATTGGTCTTAACAGATTAAAGGCGATTCATCTGAATGACAGTATGAATCCACTTGGAGCCCATAAAGATAGACATGCCAAAATAGGTGAAGGAGAAATTGGGTTAGAGGCTCTTGTTAGGGTGATTAATCATCAGGCACTTTGCAAACTTCCATTTTACCTTGAAACTCCAAATGAACTGGAGGGGTATCAGAAAGAAATACAACTTTTAAGAGAAAATTATAGACAGTAAAAAAATACGGCAGTGCGATGAACTGCCGTATTTTTGTGTCAAATTGACTCCAGTAGTGTTATTTTATCTACATTTAAAATAGAATATAAAAAAGCATTAGGAAATAAAATGGCAAATGCATTAACTAATTTTTCTAATATTGTAATTCCATTGTTAATATTTTATATTGTTGCATACGGTATCGTGTCAAAGTGTAA
>CAZQTM010000089.1:0-7851 GCA_964595855.1 uncultured Lachnospiraceae bacterium
TTATTTTGCAAAAAGTTCCTTTCTATACGATTTTACTAAATTATTCACTTCTTGTCTACTTTCTTTTACAATTATTTTTCTACCTGTAGTAAACGAAATTACCGTATCTGGTGTTGATTCTACCGTTTCTATAAGGTCCGGATTGATAAGGGTTTTTGCGCCATTTAATTTTGTTATTTCAATCATTTATGTTCCTCCAAATAGTTAGGCAGGGTATCGAACTATGTCGCTCCCCTGCCTGTTAAATTCAATCAATTATTTTACCTTTTTAAATTAACCAGTTCTTCCAATAATGTATCTGATACCGTTATAATACGGCTATTTGCTTGGAATCCACGCTGTGTAGTAATCATCTCAGTAAATTCAGCGGAAAGATCTACGTTACTCATCTCAAGTACACCAGTCGTCAAATAACCACCATTTGCTTTTACATTGACTCCAGTACCGTCAAAATCGCCTGAGTTCTGGCTTGCCTTATAAAGATTATCCCCTTCCTTTTCAAGTCCCGAAGCATTCGCAAACTCAGCAACAGCAATCTGTCCTAATAATCTTGACTGTCCGTTATCATATGCAGCATAAATTCTTCCATCATCTTGTATGGAAATGCCAGACATTTTCCCAATTTTTCTACCACTTCCAAGTTTATTGACGTCCCCATTTGTTGCCGTTATTGTCGATGAACGACTGTTGTTAAACATAGTCGTTGTTGATAAATCAACAGTTATGTTTTCAAATCGATCCGTTCCATTTATATTCGATAAATTCAAATCAATACTGGTTGCAGCCGTGTTATCATCTATTCCTTCAAATTTTCCAGTACTGGCATTATATGTAATTTTAAATGCATTATCTCTTGTCGCTGCTTTTGAAGCTGTCACATTGACTAAATCAGTTACACCGGCAACTGTTCGTTTTCCTGCTGTACCAGTTGTAGAATCATTTAAAATGTTTCCAACTGAAACAGTGTTTATCTTCAAGTCTTTAAATTCTTGCAACTTTGTAGCATTTGTGGAATCATATCCATAAGCATCCGCAAGGAAAGTCCAAGCAGTATCTGTATCTCCTAATGCGGTATCTGTAACGGTGTATATTGCTGTGCCATCCTTTGATAGGACTTTTCCAGTTGCATCCCAACTATAACCAGCGTCCTTCTGTAACGTAAGTCCGACTTCCTCTTTGATATCTACAGTGCTGCCAAAATTCAATCCATTAATATTTATTTTATCATTGTTAGAATCCAGTATGGAATCAATAGATAAGGTATATACACCATCCTCAGCGGTATCCTTCATGTTCATTTTAGCTGTATAACTATAACCCAACTTGTCATAGAAAAATAGATTAACTGTTTTACCCGATGCACTGGTTACATTTGAATCATTCTTATCTATAATACCAGTTACATAAGCTTTTGTTGTAGCTTCTGGTGGATAGGTAAGGTTATCTGGGTCCATGATACGTAGTTTACTGACTGTATCCTGTTTAATATCTGATTTGGTATCATTTAACCCCCATCCCATTACGTTATAGCCATTACTTGTCATAGCAAGATTTCCGATTCCATCTACATAAAAGGAACCATCTCTAGTGAAGAAGTTGTTTTTACCATCACTTACAATAAAAAATGCATTTCCTGTAATACGAATATCAAATGGATTATTTGTGGTTTGTGACGCTCCCTGTGCTGTAATATTTGTATTAATTGCACCTGTCTTTACACCAAGACCAATCTGTCTTGCATTAACACCAGCAGTACCTGTTAATGCGTTAGCACCAGAAGCTGCCTGTGTTGTCTGATACATTAGTTCACTAAATGTAACTGATTGTGACTTATATGCGACAGTATTAACATTCGCAATATTATTACCTATAACATCCATCTTTGTCTGATGTGTTTTTAATCCGGCAACGCCGGAATACATTGATCTCATCATAATGAAGTGACCTCCCAGTCTGTTAGTTTGGGTGCTGTGTAAGTTCCGTCTGTCAGTCGGGAACTTATGCCTCCTTAAAAGGTCCGGCTATACGATAACAGCACCGTCAATATTTGTAAATATATTTTCGGAATTATCCAGTTGATCCATTGCTGTCACTACTGTTGCACTTGGTACATTCACGATAAATGCTAACTTATCCATAATGACTAATGAATCTTTAATTCCTTTTTCATTTGCCCTCTGCATTCCATCCTGTAAACGAGCCACCTGATTGTCAGAAAGTTCAATCTTTCTTGTTTCTAATCTGGAAGCTGCATGTTTTGAGAACTTAATTTCACTTCCCTGTGAATACTCATTACTTCTCTTCTTTAAAACATCCCGAAAAGAAATCTGATTCCCGGAAGATATGTTCTGCGTCTTATTTGATTGATTCAAATAGGAATCCTGCAGTTGTTCAATGGAAAGGAACTGAGTTTTTTGAATGTTCATTTCTTTTCCTCCGGTCTGTATTATTATTATTTTTCCTTTTCACTATCCTCCGGATTTAGCTCTTTGTATTTCGCTTCATATTTTTGATATGCTGCCAAATCATCCTTGGATATAAAGGTCTTCTGGTAATCTGTCATATTTTCATAGACATCCATTATTTCTTTTACTTTATCTGAATCCGATTTTGTGAGTGTATCAACTGATGGTAATTCTTTTAGTGACTTTGAAAAGCTTGTATTTAGTCTTGATGCTAAGAGGTAATCAGCATCTGCTACTGTATCAAGATCATCAAGAGAGTATAGTGTCTCATTGATTGATAAGTATGCTTTGCCATTCTGGTATACCACATAATCAACCTGTCCCTCTGGATAAGTTGTATTTCCCTGACTATCTGTGGATTTCATAAATACATATTGCCCTACCAGAGATGACCCTCGTTGCATTTCCATTGTTCCGGAAAGATTCTGCATTTCTTCCAGTTCTGAGAAAGATGCAAGCTGTGAAATATATTCTGTATTTGACGTTGGTTCAAGCGGATCCTGATATTTCATCTGCGTTACCAGTAATTGTAAAAAAGCATCCTTGTCAAGACTATTATCGCCTGTTTTACTTTGTGTACTCTTTTCAGTTGATTTCGTCTGTTGGTTTGTAATTACACCATCTACAACTGTTGCAAATGTGCTCATGTGATTCTCCTTCTATGCCGTATAATCTACGGTATTGCCATTCTTTCGCATCATATCAGCCACGATTCTGTCTTGCTGTTCGAGCAATCCGTCCTCTGATTCCTCTGATAATTCCGCTAAATTAATCTTACGGACTGACTTCTTCTTTTCCTGCATCTGTCCTGAAGACTGTTCTCCTTCTTCATTCAGGTTACGTTCAAATGCATGACTTGCTACCGTAACTTCTACTGCCTCAACTTTAATTCCCTGTTCATTCAGATTATCTTTTAATGTAACAATCTGCGATTCCAAGGCTGCCTTAACCGTTTCATTTTGTGTTACAAAGGATGCTGTTATCATGCCATCTTTAGAAGACACCTGAACTCTGACATTTCCAAGTGATGCAGGATGAAGCTGCATCTCCATTTCCGTCATATCATCTTTCATTGTCACTTTAAGCATTTCATTCACCTGCTCCATGATTGACTCTGATTCTGATACATAGGATAACGGTTTTGCATCCTGTATCTTTGACACTGCATCTTTTAGCTGTTGCATAATAGATTGTGAAAAAGAAAAGTCCTGTGCGCCACGATGCTCATTTTGTGTTTCATGTTTAGTTGATTTTTCTTCAGTCTTAATTATTACAGTATCGTTATTATTAGCTTTACCTGCCATCTGTTCCTGATTAAGTATTTGATTGGATTTCTGATTGTTATCCACGTTAACAGACAACACATCATTATTGGTAATTTCATTCTGGTTCATTGGGCTAGTATTGAGTTTATTTTTGATTTCTTCAACTGTAATTCCCAAATCTTCAGTCAGATTTGCAAGTTGCTTATCCGATTGATCCATCAACATTTTCACCTGGGTAAATAACTTTTCGTCTGTCATAAGGGTAATTTCATCTGTGCCTTCGGTGAGGGCCAATACCAGTTTGGAAACATTAGTTGCATCAAGTAAATCAGTCGGCTGCATGTCCAGATTTTCAATCGTGGTTGTTATCTGGTCTAATGGAATGTTAAGCATATTCTGTATTGCTAAGAGAATTTCATCTGCTTTCTTATTTGCCTCGTCTATGAGCTGATCAATATTTGTATCCTCATCAGTGAGCGTTTCATCTTCCAGTGAATCCTTTTTTTCAATATCCTCAGGCTTTGCAGTTTCTTTTGTATTCTCAGTTTTGTAACTTGGCTCTAAATCTTTTGTTTTACTTTTTGCTTCATCATTTTTACTTTCGACTTTTTTTTCAGGTTCTTTTGTATCCTGAGATACATTCTTCTGAAAAACCTTAGAAAAATCATTATTTGTGCTATTATTTGTTCCGGTTTTCACAGACGATGAAATATCTTTATAATTATTTACCTGTGTCACCATTGCTGCGGTCATACTTTATTCCTCCTTCCTTATATTTTCAAAGTTCATAATATGGATATAGTTAATCCAATATTATTATCGGTTAAGGAGGAGAAAAACTTAAGAGTCTGGCTCCATTATTTTTGTTATCTTTGCAGCAACCTCTGGATTCATTGCTCCTAATATTTTACCTCTGTCATCTGGCTCCATAACGGTTAAAATTCTAGCAGCTAAATCTAGATTATCCGTCATATTTTCAAATATTTTCGCTGCCTCTTTCGGTTTCATTGCTGAATATGCTTGTGCATATTCTTTTACTTCCTTATCTTCTTGAATTTGTGCAACGACCTGTTTATATAACACTTCTGCTGTAGCCGGATCCATGCTTTCATAATATTTCTGATATTCTTCGGGTCCAGGACCCTTATCTGCGTATACTACTTCATTATAGAATTCTGTTTTTATTCGTTCAAACTCCACTTGTTTATCTTCAAAGGTCTGTAATCTTTGAACCTCTTCATTCAAGGAAGCAATCTGCTCATCCTTATCTGCATTATCCGTCTGTACTTCCTGTAACTGCGTTTCTAAATCCTTTATCTGTTTTACAGCTTCCTTAAGCGATGAATAACCGGAAGTATCAACATCTTCTGTATCCTCACCTGGCTCATTTTGGTCTGAATCTGGCAATATTTTATTTACAACTGGAACATTCTTAAGCACTGGCGCCAATACACTAGAACCAAATCCGCCAACATCAAGCTTGATTAGTGCACATAGAATGGCTATCCAAACAAGAACAATGATCGTTGTCGTTACAATTACCGGAAAATTACTGCCATCATCATCTGAAAGTCTGGCTTCCTCATTTGCAAGTTCTTTGGCTTTTATCTTGGCCTCTTTTTTTTGTTTCTTCTGATTCTGGTGTGCATGCTTCTGCTCTTCTTTAAGTTTTTTCTTTTCTTCTTTAATACGTGCTGCATCTGCAGACATACCTGTCATATTTTCATTTTCTGCCATCGCTAATCACCCAGTCTTTTTCTTTTATTTTGGACTGTCGTACCCCGTATGTATAACTTGTCAGTTCATCTACTTCTTTACTTTCCTGAGTATTTATCTCTTTCTTAAATACTTCAAATGCGTTCTCAGATAGTTTTTCCTGTGTCTTTCTCTCCTGCATGGCAACTCGTAATTGTTCTCTTACTAATTCCACATTCTTTTTTGCCTTTTCTACGCATTCTTTTTGTTTCTCAATTTCTTCAGTTAGTATTTTTATAGCCTCATTATTTTCCTTCAGTTTTAGAATATCTAGTTTCTCACTTCTCAATTTTTTACCTTCCAGATCAAAAAGATGCTTTCTTTTTTGCATCACTGAAAGTTTTTCTTCTTCTTCGTTTAATGTCCTCATTTTGGCTGCAAAATCCATTTTGACTTGTTCTTCTAGTTTCAACTTGATATTAAGTATATTTTGCATTTTATATTTGAATTTTGCCATTTATTATTCCTTATCTGCAAATAAATCCTTCATCATCTTTACAGTTTCGTCAAAATTAAAACGTGATTCTACATCCTGCATAAGGAAAGAATTAACGGAATCTATTTTTTCAATAGCGTAATCAATACTTCTATTACTGCCTTTCTTATATGCACCTATATTAATTAAATCTTCTGCTTCTCCATATGTAGCCAGAACATTTTTCAATTTACCAGATGCTGCTTTATGATTAGCATCCACTATCTGACTCATGCACCTCGATATGCTCTGTAAAACATCAATCGCAGGATAATGATTTTTATGGCCAAGTTTTCTGCTAAGTACAATATGTCCATCTAAAATACTCCTTGCAGTATCTGTTATTGGTTCATTAAAATCGTCACCGTCTACAAGTACTGTGTATAATCCGGTAATGGATCCATTTGATGACCTGCCTGCCCGTTCAAGTAGTTTAGGCATTTCAGAGTATACACTTGGTGGATAACCTCTGGAAACCGGAGGTTCTCCTCCTGCCAAACCAATTTCCCTCTGGGCCATGGAAAAACGTGTAAGGGAATCCATCATAAGAAGTACATCCCTGCCCTGATCTCTGAAGTATTCTGCCACAGCGGTAGCCGTTTTTGCTGCCTTGTTTCTTTCAAGTGCTGGGCGATCTGATGTTGCAACAACCACAACAGAACGTTTCATACCCTCTTCTCCAAGGTCTCTCTCAATAAATTCTCTCACTTCACGTCCACGTTCACCAATCAATGCAATTACATTGATATCAGCCTTTGTATTACGTGCAAACATACCCATAAGAGTCGATTTACCGACTCCGGAGCCTGCAAAAATACCAATTCTTTGTCCTTTTCCAACAGTCAAAAGGCCATCCACCGCCTTGACACCAAGCGGTAACACTTCATCTATAATTTTTCTACTCATAGGGGCCGGTGGTGCTGACTCTATGGAATATGCTTTTCCATCTGTTATGATTGTACCATCCATAGGTCTACCAAGACCATCTAACGTCTTTGATAAAAGATTATCACTAACCTGAACCGTAAGTGGATTTCCTGTATTCACTACTATATTTCCTATTCCAATTCCATCAATCACATCATAAGGCATAAGTAGCGTTTTTCCCTCTTTAAAGCCAACCACCTCTGCCATAATAGGCTTTGTATTGTCATCCTCCGGATAGATATAGCAAACATCCCCCAGCTTAGAATCAGGACCTGCTGACTCAATTGTTAAGCCAACGACATTAACAATCTTACCTTTTTTAATAAAAAAAGACTCTTCTGCAACTTTTATGTATTTTTCAAATTGAATCCTACCTGCATCCAAGTCTTTCACCCATCTCTCTTATTAATTAATCGTTACTGCCTTCATAGGACAATAACGTCAATTTCCTTTTTAGTTCTCCAAGCTGTGTATTAAGTCCACAGTCAAATATTCCATTCACCGTTTCTATCATGCACTCATTTCTATTTAATGTGAAATCCTCAATTACATCAACTGTTGTGCCTACCTGATTCGATTCTGATAATAGTCCGTCTTTGTTTTCATTTACATAAGCAAAGTCGTCTCTGCTAACATGAACAAGAAAATTTTTACATCCTTCAATTTTTCTAATTGAATTTTGTAATAATGTTAATATGATTTCTTTATTACCGCTTAAATCTACCTCAAATATCTTTTCATAAATGCCTGTCAGCACTTCAATAAACTTAGGCTCTATGGTATCTAACTCCTGTTCATATTGTTTTTGTAAGAAGTTTTCTTTTTCATCTAACTCCTTAGTCATTCTAAGTTCTTCCTGCTTTGCCTTTTCCAACCCTTCTGAATATCCTTGTTTTCTTGCCTCCTCAAAAGCATTCTTTCGTAATTCATCCAGCTCCTCTATGGCATGAAATTTCATCTTTTC
>CAZQTM010000090.1:0-7794 GCA_964595855.1 uncultured Lachnospiraceae bacterium
TTTGTTGCAAAAAATTTCATAGTAGTAGGAGTAATTTTCCATCCTTAAACGTTTAACGAGCCATACAAACGAAAGGATGGATTTTATTATGTTTAAAAAGAATTATGATGCAGTAGAATTTGGAAAGAGATTAAGAACAGCGAGAAAAAATGCAGGTATGACACAGGAACAGCTTGCAGAAGAATTGATACTGTCTGTGGATAGTATATCGAGAATCGAAAATGGAAAGGTGATGTGTATGCCAGAACATTTAGTTCATATTTGCGAAATTTTGAATGTAACATCAGATTATCTTTATTTTGGTGAGACTAAGAAAATATGCGAGGAGATGAATTCTTTAAGTAACATTGATGCAATGCTTGTGGGTTGTAATTTAGATAAAATAAGAAGGGTAGAGCAGATGGTGGCTTTATTTCTGGGTAGATAAAGAGTCCCTGCTATATATCACAGGGACCCTTGTGGAATGATGTTATTTTGCTTGGGATAATTTAAGTAATTTGGCTGTTAAGGATTTTATATTGTTGACGCTGATTTTTGCTGTAAATATACCATGAGATATATTGATATAGACATACTCATGATCTATTTTGACATCAACTTCCTTAATGTTGATTTCTAATAGTGTATTCATGAAAAACACCTCCTTCTATAAAAGGGGATGTAATTTTCGCGAATCCATTATGAATTAGTCATGTTTGTGCTTGTCACGTTCTCGTTGCTTTCTCTTTGCCATAAGCATGGCACATCGGGTAGAGCAGTATATCTTTCTGGAATTACCAATGCCTACATCGAAGAAGCTATTGCAAGTTGGGTTAGCACATTTTTTCACTTGTGTATTTGGCGCAAATGAAACCGAGAGTTCCATGTACATTGCCTCTAATAAAGATGTAATTTTCCAGTCTGATGTTAATTGGTCATTTTCAAATCTTAATTCAGGAGTAATTAGCATGGTTTGAGAGTTGAAGTGATCTGCAAGGCATGTGACAGCAGCATGTTGTAACATAAGGTCTGTAATTCCACAGGAATTCAATAAATCTTTAGATATATTTTCAGAATAGTATAATTCAGACAAACTGTCATTAGATGAAATGGAAACAACCTTTAGTAGATTAGTCATAATATCATGATAATTCTGCCAAGTGCAATTATTCATATATTTGTATGCTTCGAGTTTTAGAGGAAGTTGGAGCCAACGATTTGTTTTGTCTTCGTATACAAATTTTGTTAAGTCATCAAGAAGATGATTTAACTCTGGCAAGTACACATCTTTTAATTCAAATAGGCATGGCTGATCAATAAGATAATAGCTACTCAGATATTTGTAAAATAAATTGTTAAAGCATTCGGTTTCATTAGTACCCGGTTCAGGTGTCTTATATGTATAACATAATAATAGTGGCAGAAGGCAGTTAATAAGTTCGACAGGATCATTAGTATCAAGAGCAGCTTTTAATCCAATAAGTCTATGCATAGTTATTACTTCATCAATAAACATATCGAGATTTACTTCATCAGGTGCAAAATTAGGTACAGCTTCTGAAAAGATAGATTTATATGTTTTCATAAAAATATAGTTGTTGGTTTGATTTGCAAGTAAACGGTTAGAGAATAGTAATCCATATTGATTACAGAATTGAATGATTTGTTTAATATCATTTGTATCAATAGCTTGAAATTCATAGGCGATTGAGCCTTCTTCATATGAATTTTGGGAATATAGTTTTTTTAGATTACCTGGATATAATGCTGTAATTATTTTATTTGAGGAATTCAACTTATGATTTGCTGGCATTTCCTTTATGGCATACATGCCAACTATATTGCTGAACGAAAATCCTTTGTTTACAACCATTTCTTCACATCCTTTCATTTTGTCATATAAAAAAGTATATGTTCATATGACAAGTACCATTGTATCATAGAATTAACATAAAGAGAATTATAGAACATAAATCAACGAAGCCATTAATTTGTGTAAAAACGAGCTACGATCAAAAATAACACTGGGTGTGTTTGAATTAAAAAAAAGAGTCTGAAATGCTTTATATGAGCACGTTTAGAGCACGCGAAAACACACGTAATAGAGCGTTAAAATCGCTGAATAACGATTGACCGTTATAATACATGATTGTATGATTGTTACATAAGAAAACGTATGACGGAGGAAACAGCTATGAACAAAATTGATATATATGTAAAGAATATGGCGTTATTCATTAACAAGAAGATCAAGGAAAATGGAATTGGACCTGCAGAACTTGCAAACCAAACAGGTCTTTCAATTTATGAAGTAAGAAATATGCGAGAGGGAAAATTGAAGAAGATTAACATGCAAAATGTTTTTAGAATAGCGAGATATTTTGGATGTGAAGTAGAAACAATTCTTGGAAGTAAATCATTACCAGAAGAACTTCGTGCTGATTATCAGCTTGTTGAATATGAAGAACCATTCTATAGCTATTACGGAGACCGAGTATTTGGAATAAGAGATTATTTTTTGAAAAAATACGATGAACAATATGAACAGTGTGTAATTGGTACGATTCACTCGTTTGTTAGTGCACACAAATTGGCCACGGGATATTTTGCAGAAGATATAGACAGAGAAAAAACAAGGCTATTGACCACGGAGCTAATCGAAAATGAGTATCAAGAATATATAATCGACCAATTCATTGCTGAAAAAAAATCTTCAAAAGCTAAAGAAACAAATATAGATGAAAAGAAATCCACGGCAGTAAAAATAGGTGAGAACCTAAGGGTGATACGAGAGTATCGAAAGATATCAAAAGAAAAGCTATCTGAGAAAACAAATATTTCTACAGATGTTTTATATAGGATAGAAAAAGGAATGAACAAAAAAATCAATTATGAGCAGTTAATAAAGATTTCTACTGCGTGTTTGTGTACATTGGATTTTTTACTTGGTAAATCTTATGATCCAGTATCTGATGGAAATGGAGAGGATGTGTTCTATGGATTAAATAAAACATTCATACAGAGACATGTTGAATTAGGACATGACATGGCATACGTTGCACTATATATGGATGAGCAATCCAAAACTTTAGTAAAAGGTATAATTGATAATCTTAACCTTATGTATAAACAAAAAGTAATGACTGATTCATTGAATAGAAAATCGCTTTCGCTGGCAGAGGTGTATGTTCGTGAGCAAGCGGCATTTAGAGAGGGACATCCTAAAAGAGGATATTCGATAAGAAAACGAGAATATGATGTTTAAAAAAAATTACCTATACAAAGACTGTATTCACAAACAGAATTGCTGATCTGTATAAGATAAAATTGAAGCAAAAAAATAGTCAAAGGAAGGAGGTGTTGGCAGAAATGGAAGAAGTTTATAATGCTATTGAATTTGGAAAAAGATTGCGGATGATCCGCAAGAAACGTAAATACACACAAGAACAGATAGCTGAGAAACTATACATAACCAGTGAAAGCGTCTCAAATTTTGAAACAGGAAAGACCGCATGTGCACATGAGCATGTAACAAAACTTTGTCAGATTTTGAATGTTTCTGCCGACTACCTCTATTTTGGAGTTGAAAAAGAATTAAATGAAGAAAAGCCTTCAGAATTAGATCAGATAATAAATAGAATTAAAAACTGCAATGACTTTGATTTGAATAGAATAAACTGTATGATTCAAATTTTATTAAAGCAACCAGCTGCCTAAACCCCGAATATCATTCGGGGTTTTTCTATGCAACTCCGAATACCATTCCGTTAATTTATCTTCTTGTATCAGCTACAATTTATACATGGTCAGCAAGACCTAAACCACGAGAGTGGATGCGCAGAAGCTCTCCTAATCAAACAACAGAATAGGAGAAAAAACAATGGAACAGAAGATTTTTAGAATGAATAATGAACAGCAGGTAGAGGGAAAAGAAACAAGAGTACCGAAGGGACAGGGAGTTATCTTCATTAAGACTCGTATGTCAGACAACAAGATTCATGATTTGGTGTCGGAAATGAAAGCTGTAGCAGAGGAAACAAATGTGGATGTAGTCGATGTTATTGTAGATGAATTTGCAAGCCACGATATAGACCGTGACGATATAAGCAGATTGTCCGAGTGGATGGAGAATTCAAGAGTTGGAATTATCTTTGTGAAATCTATTACGGATATTACAGATGATGATGAAGATCTGGAAAAGTTCATTGAAAGAGCAATGTATTTTGACATGATCATCGTGGATTTTACAAACCATGTAATCATCGCACCATATGTACCAGAAGGCGATGTAGAGTAATGAAAGAAAAGGTTGTTAGCTGCTGGGGGTATCCCCTGGCACTCAGTCGATGCAATTTCATAAATACAGAATGGGGAACTGTTGTGTACAGTCAATGCGGTGATTTCCTTGGTAGATATGAAACGGAATCGGCAGCATATGAAGAAGTAAAAGCAATGATAGAAGAAAGAGCGAAGACTGGAGGTCTGATTGGATATGCTGAAAAAATATAACGGATATGAAATTGGACCGAATCTTCGTAAGATTCGTAAAGATAAAAAGCTGTCCTTGTATCAGGTATGTGAAATAACCGGATTAAGTGATTCTAGCATTAAGCAAATAGAACAGGGCGGCAGAGGACTAAGCATGAGGACTTTATATCTTCTGATGTCTGTTTATCAGTGTGATGCAAATACACTGCTTAATATAGAAGTAAAAGAATCAAATACGGATAAAAAAGAAGGATCAATAGATAGCAAACTGGAAGAATTACCATCTGAACAGCAAGACTATTTCAGACACACATTTGAATTTATGATTGACCAGGCAGCAATGCTTGTATCGTAGGAGGTAAAATCATGGGAATAAGAAATCCGAGAAAAAAGAAAAGGGAGTTTATAGCTCTTTTATCTACAACGGGTTCTTTGGCAGAAACTGAGAAAAAAGAAGAAAAACAGGAACGTTACATTAGAAATTTTGTGAAAACCCAAGACATAGAAATTGTTGGAGTTGTTCGAAGAAATGGATTGGGGCAGGCAGATTTGAACCGCCAGTTTGAAAAGATAACACAACTGATTCGTCAAAAAAGAGCAGAAGGAGTCATTGTGGTAAATATGATGGCAATTTCAACTGACATTCCAGATGCATATTACAAAGTAGGAAAAATTATTGATGCAGGTGGCATTATTATGACTGTTGATGAAGGAAATCTAGGTATGGGAGTAAAAACATTAAGGAGGCTGAAGAAAGATGAGCAAAAACTACAAAAAGAAATATAAGCAATATAAAAGAGGGCAGGTTGTTTATGTAGATTTTGGATGGAAACCAGAAGGAGTGCAATGCTTTATACGTCCAGCAGTAATTGTATCATCCAACCAAAGTAATCACAATAATGGACCGCAGATAACAGTATGTCCATTGAGTTCAAAATTAAAGGATCTTGATGTACATGTGCAAATTCATCCTTTAGATGTAGGGGGATTACATTTGCAGAAGATATCAGACTTTATTCCGGAGGATATTCAGACTGTTCCAAAGTCATTCGTGAGAGGAAACATAGGAAATATTACGGTAGCATCAGGAGTAATGCATAAAATTGATCGAGCATTAATTAAGCAGCTGGGGTTAACAGGTATCGTGCAGAGAATGATAAGGGAGGCATTGGAATATGCAAAAAAAGATGAAAGATAAAAGATTTGTCAGATATGCAGAGGGTGCAGAAATGTATTCGATGAGTTTGTCTAAATTTCAGCAATTGGCAAAGGATGCACAGGCTTGTTATAAAGTAAATCAACTGGTTCTAGTGAATTTGGATATAATAGATGAATACTTAGAGACGTTTCATATAGTAGATGTTGACTTCTATAAATAGGAAGAAACAGGTGTCGGACCAGATTATGCGGAAGAATGGCAATAATCTGGTCCATTTAATAAGGATATAAAATAATAGGAAAGAGTTTGCAATATAGTGGTTGACTTTTGGTAAGACCAATATTATAATCAAAATAGGTTGTGAAGGAGGTAAAACATGGCAAGAACTGGTAGACCCAAAGTAGATAAGCCGATAAATCGGAGTGTCACAGTAAAGTTCAAAGAAGAAGAATATCAGCTTATGCTTGAATATACCCAAAGTCACAACATATCCATATCGCAATTAATACGAATTGGTGTTGAAATGCAGATTATCAAATCAACCCAGAAGTAGTGCAGGCTCTTTTCTCCAGAAAGGAGAAAGTATGGCTTGTAGAAAAGACGGAAAAGGAAGAGTTTTAAGAAAAGGAGAGCATTACCGAAAGACAGATGGTAGATACTCGTACATTTATACAGATCCATTAGGAAAGCAGCACACGATATATGCAAAATCATTAGTTACTCTACGTCAAAAAGAGGAGTCATTAATCAAAGACCAGATGGATGGGTTAAATGTATATGTTGCAGGTAACGCTGACGTGAACTTCTTATTTGACAGATATATATCAACAAAGTCAGAATTAAGGAGTTCAACTTATTCAAATTATTTGTATACTTGGAATCATTTTATCCGTGATACCTTTGGAAAAAAGAAAGTCAAAGATGTAAAGTATTCAGATGTATTATTTTTTTACAGTGACTTGATTAATAAACAGGGATTACAGATAAACACATTGGAAAATATCAATACAGTATTACGACCCTCATTTCAATTGGCAGTAAGAGATGACATTATTAGAAAGAATCCGATCGATGGAGCTTACGCAGAGGTTAAGAAAAGAAATGGAGGTTCAAGGAAGAGAAAAAGAGCATTAACGGTACAGCAGCAGAGAGCATTTATAAATTATGTTGCAGAGAATCCATTCTTTTATAAGTGGTATCCGTTTTTTACTTTCTTGCTTGGTACTGGGTGTCGAATTGGAGAAGCGATTGGAATTCGCTGGGATGATGTTGATTTAGAAAAGCGTTTGATTGATATCAATCATAGCCTGACTTATTATCAGAGAGCAGATGATTCTTTTAAATGTGAGTTTCGTGTTTCTCAGCCAAAGACAGAAGCAGGTATAAGGACTATTCCGATGATGAAACAAGTATATGATGTGCTCAAAGATGAATACGAACGTCAGGAAGTGGAAGGCTTTTGTGTGGCAAATGTTGATGGTATGACAAATTTTATATTTTCGAATAGATTTGAAACACCACACAATCCAGCAGCTGTTAATCGTGCAATTAAAAGAATTGTAGATGCTCATAATGCAGAGGAAGAAGTAAAGGCAAAGAAGGAAAAAAGAGAGCCGGTTATGATACCAAGATTTTCTTGTCATATATTCCGCCATACATTTGCTTCAAGATTTTGCGAGAATGAAACTAATGTAAAAGTTATACAGGAAGTTATGGGGCATGCTGATGTGTCAACTACGATGAATATTTACGCAGAAGTAAATCAGGATGTTACAAGAGCTTCGTTAGAAAAGTTATCAAAGAACATGGATGTATTTTAGAAAAGAGTCCTCTATTAGAGAATTCTAAACAATTCTTTGACCAAAAAAATATCAAAAGACCAATACTTGACCAAAAAGCACCACAATTTGACCTGTTTATTAACACGTATCTACAGAGCTTTTGGGAAGAGTTTAAAGGAATATAAATGAATTTATATGGCTTACAGTTGGGAACAAAAAAATTCCCTACGATGAAGAGCATCGACAAGTAAGAATCCAGTAAAGTCAAGGGTTTCAGGGCATTGAGAGACGTAAAAAATACGTTTACTACAACGCTTACTACAACAAATTTCTAAGTTGATATGAAGAAATATGACGTCAACTGACGAATAGCTTTAAAAACTATAG
>CAZQTM010000091.1:0-7778 GCA_964595855.1 uncultured Lachnospiraceae bacterium
TTGCCACCATGGAGGATCGAAGAGATAAGCTTCCGATTAGAAATGGAGCTGTCAGCGTCAGTGTGGTGAAAGATAAATCTAAAGAAAGTGGCAAGCGGAGGGGGAAGGAAATATGTTTGAATACAAAGGCTATGTAATAGTGCAGACAGATGAGGACGGTTTTCATGATATCGTAGCATATCAAAACGGAAGATTTGCATTCCAGGCATGCACGGATAGTCATCTTGAGGATGATGAATTAAAAGATACAGTAGATTATCTGTTAAATCTATTTAAGGATAACCAGAAGAAGCAGACAGTTTAAACAGGAATTATTGAAAATTAAATAGAATGAGACTTCGAGGGAAGCAGGTAGATTGGACAAGCTATAAATAGCTTAGAATCCTCAGAACCGCTATTCGAGGATCAAGAATTTGTAACGAGTTGGATTTAGCAGAGAACTATCAGGAGCCGGACAAAACGAAAATAAAGCCAGGTGGCATATGTATATGCTGCAGGTTTGTTTGTAAATCGTTTTGGTCGGGTCCTTTTTATTTATAAAATCCTAAGGCTTCAATTCTGTGCTTATTTTCGTTTTGGGCTCCGGAAACGGAGAGAAAGATGAAGAAAATTGATAATAGCACAATGGGTGGAAGAATGAAAGAGCAGAGAATTAAAGCAGGGATGACACAGGAGCAGCTGGCAGAAATGATGTGTACAAGTAAAGCAGCTATTTCGCAGTATGAAAATAATAAGGTGGATATTAAGGGGAGCGTGATTGTAGAGATTGCTGGAATTTTGGGAACGACTGCAGGGTATTTGCTGAATAATGAGGTTTCTGTGGGAGATGTGGATGAGCAGATGAAGGAAATTATGGAGATATTTCGGGGACTAAGAAATGACAATAATAGGCAAATTGCTATGGAACAGATGAAAATATTGGTAAAGTTTTAGGTGTATGTAAATATGTGTGTGAAATCGAGGATGAACCTAGAGTAGTAAGGAACCCAAGGCAAAAGGCAATGCATTGGGCTCCTAAAGAAATTTTATGGATTAGTGTTTAAAATTGGAGAATCACAGGCAGAAAGTAGTGCTCTTGCATATTTTTTTCCACAATTTCTTACTAATTTTTTATTTATCATAAATATCCACATAAGTAACCATAATATTGTAGTAATAAGACAGAAAATAAGGTTATTTTTATTATCAGCATTCGGAGAACAAAGAGGCAAAAGGAAACAGATGCTATCAAGTATTATTAAGGCAAAGCATAAAACAAGAGAAAAAGGTTTTAATCCTAAAAGATTATATGTAAATCCAAGATTCATGTTTTCTTCGGCAATAAGAGGAAACTGTGATGCATCACGCGTTTGGGAAATGAGCCATGTGATAGCAGTTGTAACTTGAAGTTTCATTTTTTCATCGTCATTAGAAAACTCAAAACCGCTTAGCTTTTCTTGAAAAAAATTGTAATATCTTTGTTTTGTAAGCGTATCTAGAAAATTATTTTTAGGCATCAAGTATAATTGAGCCGGGAGTCCATCGGGATAGCATTTGATTAAAGATTTACTACCGTGCATACGTGAAAAAACAATAATTAGACTAGATAATGAAAATGCAATAAGTGTTACTATAAAAGTAGAGGATAGTGTACGTAATTCTGGAATTAATATATAAGCATGAAGTAAAATCGGACCTAAGAAAATAATACCTACACTAATGCGAGAACGCATATTATATGTTCCAAATAAATCTTTAATGTTTTTTCCCTCCTTTAAAGTTTAGATTTGTAAAACAACAATCTAGACGTTCAAAAATATCTTTTCTAGATTTACTGTTATATAATAATAATTCAGATTCTGTCACATTAAAATTAAAATTGTAAGCTGTTCCATCTAAGACATCAGCATACTTATGTGAATTTTGGTGGCAGATATATAGTTTTTTTTCATGAAGATTCAATGAAGAAAAATGCATGTTGCCATCACAAGTGATAGCAACAATAGTTTTTTCCGGTATTTCTAGTACATTTTTCTCTAGATATTCATACACATAATAGTTGTGTCCAACGATGAAAAGAATATCTAATGAAGTGGAAGGGATACTTGTAAGAATAATACTGTTTTCGTTAGATTCCTGAATTAATGTAAATAAATGCAAGGAATCAAGTATATATTCTTGTCTTGCCTGTACTTCATTAGACAAACTATTTGATATAATATACCTCATTATATTCCAAGGCTCCCCTTTCTTGCGACAGTTGTTTGAAAAAAGAAAAGAGAGTTTATAATAATATTATTGCTATCTTTTGTATTAAAGACACGATGCCCAGTGCTTACTAGATTGTCTGAACCGCCATTTGAACCACCTGTGTTATCTGATACAATATAAATATCATTTAGTTGATTCCACTTTTTGTCAAAAATCAAATCAGCCTGTTTGCTTTTTCCGTGATGTGGTAATTGTATAATATCATAATCACGTACTATATCTTCTATTGCAGGAAACGAGCAGTCACCACACAATAAACATGTGTGACTTTCAATAACTATTGAAACTTGTACGCTTGTTGCGTTAACAGCCGTTTCACCATCAACAGTGTCTCCTTCGCGACCATCAAGACGTTTAGCTACTGTATCTAACATGTATTCATAGTCTGGACCGACGATGGTTATTTCATTGGTTAAGCTTTCAATTAAAGTGTTATTATCTTGATAAATATCGATTAAATTGCAACCTGAGAGTTTTGCGATATTATCGTACTTATCTAAAATATCTTTCTTTACAGAGTCACGTGTTTTGCGACCATCATCAATGCGGTCTAATATATCGTCAACATGTTTTAAGAGTAATACAGTATAAATTGACGAGATGCGGTTATTTTCTAGAAGTACAGGTATTCCGTTAAAGTGATCTGAATCATTATGCGATAATATCAATTTTGCTTTATCATAATTGTTTTTATCCATATATTTAATTGCTTCTTCGGCATGACGAGGCGAACCACAGTCATATATGTATAGTTCGTTCCCAGTGTTGATGAGGATACAATCCCCATAGTTTGAATCTTCTGATTCTTCGTAGTGCTTTGCACTTAATAAGATAATTTCTTCCATAATTATCCTCCTTTAATTATTTTATCTATATAAACAATAATTAAAGAATCGGTGTGAACAACAGTTCTGATTGTTTTCACCTCCCCATTATGATACACTTTTATCAGTTAGTATTATGTATTTTATGGGACCGGTAGCTGGACACTACTGGTTTCTTTTTATTATTGGATTAGCAGACCAATAGGAAGAGTGCTAACTCTAAAATTAGAATAACATATAATAATAAATTATTCAATACAAAAACAAGATAAATGTAACAACATGTTACAAAAATTAAAATTATACAACGATATTTTATTGACAAAACAAGAATAATGTGATATTTTCTAAGAAAACAAAAGGATGATATAAAATGTTTACATATATAAATTTAAGGAACTATAAGTCATTTAAAAATGTATCTTTAAATCTAGAGAGTAAAAAAGATATCCCGAAATCCCTAGCAGTAATTTATGGTGCTAATGGTAGTGGAAAATCTACATTAGTCCAAGCATTTATGACACTGCAAAAAACTATGGATACAATGCAAGTAAAAGATATGCTTAGGGATTTATTAGAAAACAAGATTACACCGCCAGATGATATCCCATTTAAACCAGAAATGATGCTTAATTATATTAAGTCTAGGCTATCAGATAACACCATAGAAAAAATTATTGAAGAGTCAAAGATGATTGGTTCAGTAGAGAATATGCTGATAGAATTTGGATTTTCAATTAATGGTTCAACTGGAAAGTATACTATGGAATTTGATAATAGTGATATAATCCATGAACGTCTTGAATATAAGGTGATAAAGAATAGAGCGTGCTGCTTCGATATTGAGGATGACAAAATTGAAATTAATAATAATTTGTTTGAGTCGGAAGATTTTTTAAATGAGATTAAGAAACAGATTCAAATGTATTGGGGAAAACATTCACTATTATCAATTTTAAAATATGAAATGGAAGAAAAATCAGCAGCATATATTAATTCCAACATTTCAAAAAATATGATGAGTGTTTTATCGGCATTTGATGATATAAGTTATAAAATGAAAAGTAGTAAAGATAGTGATAATATGTCTTTACAAATAAGCAATCCAATTCTAGAAAACCTTGAAGGCGGAATGATAGAAAAGTCATTGGAAAAAGAATTAGATAAAACAGAAAAAGTATTGAATAATTTTTTTACTTCTTTATTTGCAGATGTTAACGGAGCTTTCTATAAAAAGCAAGAGAAAGAAGGGAAAATAAGATATAGTTTATATTTAAAAAAGCAAATCGAACAATATAAATATGATATCGATTTTAAATATGAATCAAGTGGAACTCAAGAAATACTAGAACTTATTCCATATTTTATGTTGGCAATATCTGGAAAATGTGTTGTTATAGATGAGTACGGAAATGGAATACATGATTTATTGGCAACGAGGTTAATGAAAGCAGTTGCATCCAATATAAAAGGGCAATTGATTATTACAACACATAATACATTATTAATGGATCAGGCTGAAATAAAACCTGAATCATTATACTTCATTTTGAATGATAAGACATTGCGTAAATCAGTGAAATGTGTAAATGAGATAGAAGAACGATTACATCCAAATTATAATTATCGAAATAGATATTTTAATAATGAGTTATATTCTGATGGATTACCAAAGGATAATAATTTATTTGATTTTTCAGAACTGGCTGATTTGTACAATAAATAGATATTTTATTAGTGTTGAATATAAATGTTGAAATTGAGTTGAAGATTAGAAGCTATAATTGACTTTCAGTAAGACCAATATTATACTCTACTTACAGATATAGGAGGTATTGTGATGGCGAGAACTGGAAGACCGAAGGTTGAGAAACCAATAAATAGAAGCGTAACAGTAAAATTTAAAGAAGAAGAATACCAACTAATGATAGAATATGCAGAAATTCATAATATTTCTGTATCAGAGTTAATCAGGATTGGCGTTGAAAAGGAAATTATCAAAACAAAATAAAAGGATTATTTATGATAGAAGAGATTCGCTCAGCCCTCAAAGCTGTGTGGGTCTCTTTTTATTTATGTGTACTTATGTATATAAAGTTAAGTGTGGCTTAACAAATGTATGAAAAGTTAAATATCTGGGTAACGATTTCTCCTGGCAATTCCTTTAGAATACTATTTGTAAGGAACACAAAGCAAACCGGTTTCGCTTTGGAATACATCAGTTTCAGAAGTAGGAGGAATGAGATGGAGACTAAAGCAAGTATAGTAAAAATTTATTCTGGTTCAAAGCCTGCAGAACGAGTAGACATTATTCTGATGAATTATTCGAATTTTCTCGGAATAGTAGATGCTCATACGGAGGGACTTGTCCATTTAATATCATGCGAAAAGTCGTATAACCGTAAAAGCAAGCAGGGTGATCTTGGAATCAGAGTGCAGGTATCAGGAACAAGCAATCCAACTGCGGATATGGCAATTGAAAATGTAATGCTTCGAGAAGACATAAGAAAGTGTAATTTCAGTACGGAACTTTTAAAGGATCTTGATCAGAAGGAAGTAGCAAAATTCAGAAGAGATATGCTCACATTACAAATGATGAGAGAAGAATACAGAGTTCTCGAAGCACAATTGAAAGCACTTAAAAGAGATGAAGCCGAATTACTGAATCAGTACCTGGAAGGGGATAAAGATATCCAGGATATAGCAGAGGATAAAGGCATCAGCTATGATGCGGCAAAACAGAAGTTAAGCAGAGTTAGAAAAAGATTAAAATCGAATGTTACCCCATTTATGCGGGAGAGTTTATAGGAGGATTGAGAAATATGCAGAAAGTAAAAGATAAGAGATTTGTAAGATATGCAGATGGGGCAGATATGTATTCGATGAGTTTATCAAAATTTCAGCAGTTGGCGAAGGATGCAAAAGCCTGTTACAAGATAAATCAGCTGGTTCTTGTGAATCTGGATATTGTTGATGAGTACCTGGAAACATTTCGAATTGTGGAAGAAGATTTCTACAAATAGAATTGACCTATTTATATAGAAAAAACACTACCGATGTTTATAAGAAAATTAGTTGTTTACAGGAATATGAAAGAGTTTGCAAAGGAATGATTGACTTTTGGTAAGACCAATATTATAATTTAGGTAAGACCTAAATAAGTCTTCTCCATACCGTAACTTATGTGCAAGCTCTTTTCTCATGAAAGGAGAAAATAATGGCTTGTAGAAAAGATGGTAAAGGAAGAGTTTTAAGAAAGGGTGAGCATTACAGAAAAGTAGATGGCAGATATTCATATATTTATACAGATCCATTAGGAAAGCAACGTTCAATATATTCTAATTCACTTGTAACCTTAAGACAGAAGGAAGAAGAATTAATCAGGGACCAGTTGGATGGATTAAATATTTATGTATCAGGAAAGGCAGATGTGAATTTCCTCTTTGACAGATATATATCAACTAAGACGGAACTAAGAAGTACGACATATGCCAATTACACATATATATGGAAACATTTCATTAAGGATACTTTTGGAAAAAAGAAAATTAAGGATGTTAAATATTCAGATGTTCTTTATTTCTATTCGGATCTGTTGAACGACAAAGGGTTACAAGTCAATACACTGGAAAGTATCAATACAGTGTTGCGCCCATCCTTTCAGCTAGCTGTTCGAGATGATATTATTAGAAAGAACCCAGTGGATGGAGCTTACACGGAAGTTAAGAAAAGGAATGGTGGTTCACAAAAGAAGAAAAAAGCTTTGACAGTGGAACAACAGCGAGCATTTATCAATTATGTTGCAGACAATCCATTTTTCTATAAATGGTATCCATTCTTCGTATTTCTATTAGGAACAGGATGCCGTATAGGAGAAGCGATTGGCATACGCTGGGATGATGTGGACATGGAGAAACGAATCATTGATGTAAACCATAGTTTGACGTATTATGCCAGAGCAGATGATTCTTACAAATGTGAATTCCGTGTATCTGAACCTAAGACTGAATCTGGTATTAGAAGCATTCCAATGATGCAGCAGGTATATGATGTATTAAAGGATGAGTACGAATGCCAGCAAGAGGAAGGATTCTGTGTAGAGAATGTGGATGGTATGACAAATTTTATTTTCACCAATAGATTTGGAATGCCACATAATCCGGCAGCAGTGAATCGAGCCATCAAAAGAATAGTAGATGCTCACAATTCAGAGGAAGAAGTAAAGGCGAAAAAGCAGAAAAGAGATCCAGTGATGATTCCTAGATTCTCCTGCCATATATTCCGTCATACATTTGCTTCGAGATTCTGTGAAAATGAAACAAACGTAAAAATAATTCAAGAGGTCATGGGACATAAAGATGTATCAACTACGATGAACATTTATGCTGATGTAAATGAATCAGTGACCAGGGCATCTCTTGAGAGTTTATCAAAAAATATGGATGTATTTTAGAAAAGAGTCCTCTATTATGGATAACCTAAAATACTCTGACCAAAAAATTCTTGAATGACCAAAAACTGACCAAAAAACGCTTCTAAATCGTACATAAGTACACATGAATATACATTCCATTTTAGAAGTATTTGAATGAGTTGAAATGAGTTTACATCCATTGAATTTGGGAGCAAATCACGTCCCAACGATGAAGTCACTCGACAAGTAAGAATGCAGTAAAATCAAGGGTTTCAGGGCATTGAGAGACG
>CAZQTM010000092.1:0-1673 GCA_964595855.1 uncultured Lachnospiraceae bacterium
AATATAAAAAATATATATAGGAAAAATAAAAAACATATTTGTTTCTCATTTTTTGGTTTTTTTGTTAATTTCATAAATAGATACTTTCCCTTCCTAGGGTGATATCTCTTCCTTTTTCAGTAATTCATCAAGAAGCATATAGATATCATCCCTTCCCTGTTTTGATTGCGCAGAAAAAGGAATTAATACTGCATCACTTTCTAGCTTTAGAGTATCCTTTATTATCTTTACACATTTAGCAAGCTGACTTCTCTTAATTTTATCCGCTTTTGTTGCAATGATGACAGGATGAAAGCCACTCTTAATAATCCAGTCATACATCTGAACATCATTTTTCCCTGGTTCATGACGTATATCAATTAAAAGAAAGACTATCTTTAGCTTTTTTGAGCCGTGCAGATATCGTTCTATCATTTTTCCCCACTGGGCTTTAACCGTTTCATTTGCAGTTGCATATCCGTAACCCGGAAGATCTACAAAATAAATCTGGTCATTCACATTATAGAAATTGATTGTCTGTGTCTTACCGGGCTGGGCACTGATTCTGGCATAAGACTTTCTGTTCATCAGCGCATTGATGAGAGAAGACTTTCCAACATTACTCTTTCCAGCAAATGCAACTTCCGGTAAATTATTCTCTGGTAGTGTACTGGTCACGCCACACACTGTTTCCAAGTTAACATTTTTTATTATCATGTCATTTCCTTTACAAAAGCCTGTTCAATTACTTGTTTCATGTCTGATACATAAATTATTTCTAAACCATGTGTTATTTCATTTGAGATTTCCACAACGTCTTTCTCATTCTCTTTTGGTACCAAAACCTTTTCAATGCCGGCCATTTTAGCTGCCAGAAGTTTTTCCTTCAATCCTCCAATGGGCAAAACATTACCCCTCAAAGTTATCTCACCCGTCATAGCAACTTTAGCCTGTACTTTTGTATGGAGTATTGCTGATAAAAGGGCTGTTGCCATTGTAATACCCGCAGATGGACCATCTTTTTGAACGGCACCCTCCGGTATATGAATGTGAAAATCGTTTTTCTTGAATATATCCTGTTTAATTCCATATTTGGGACCAATCGAGCGAATATAGCTCATACCAATATGAGCAGATTCTTTCATAACATCACCCATTTGACCAGTCAACTCAATTTCACCTTTGCCCGGCATCATATTCACTTCTATCTGAAGTGTTTCCCCTCCTACTGAGGTCCATGCAAGTCCTCTTACAATTCCTATCTCATCTTTTTTATTAGCCATTTGAGATGTATATTTAATTTTTCCAAGGTATTTGCTTAAGTTTGAAGATGTAACGGCTACTTTTTCTTTCTTATCCTGTAAGATTTCTCTTGCAACTTTTCGACAGATTTCACCTATCTTACGTTCCAATTCTCTAACGCCGGCTTCTCTTGTATAGTATCTGATTATATCTCTTATTGCCTTATCGGTTATCGTTAGAATTTTTTTATTCATTCCATTGATTTCATACTGTTTTCTTATTAAGTGTTCTTTTGCAATATGATATTTCTCATTTTCAGTATATCCGGATACTTCGATAATTTCCATTCGGTCTAAAAGCGGACGTGGAATATTGGTAAGACTATTTGCTGTTGCAAGGAACAATACTTCTGACAAATCAATTGGTACCTCTACATAATGATCCCTAAAATG
>CAZQTM010000092.1:1773-7722 GCA_964595855.1 uncultured Lachnospiraceae bacterium
AGTTCTTTTTTGATATATGCCATCTGTTCTCTTAACAGATAATCCTTTTGATTCTTTTCAACACGTTCCTTAATATCCTGAGCAAGTTTTTCTCTTACCTTTGCAATCTGTATCTCTTCATAAAGTATTTTTGTTAATATATCATATCGCTTTACCGTATCTAACGCTTCCAATATCATTTGTTTCTTATCATATTCGATAGGAATATTCATAACTATCTTATCTAGCATAACAGAGAGACCGATAGAATCTGTAATCTGCGTCTCCAAGCTCTGTCCTATCTTAGGGAAATGGGAAGCATACTGAGTCAGTAATTCCATAATAAGTCGAAGTCTCGCCGTCTCTTCTATGGATTCTTCATCAGACATTTTTTCCATTTCTATTTCAACGATTGAAATTGTAGCATCTATAAATTTATTATTATCTTCGTCTATATCAATTAGCCTAGCTCTTTTTTGTCCTTCAACTAAAACCCTTACAATATGATTTGGTAACTTTGTAATCTGTTTTATCGTTACCAATGTACCAACCTCATATAGGTCTTCTTTATTTGGGTCATCAATTTCAGTCTTTCTCTGCGTAACAACAAACAGACTTTTAGCCTGTGACATAGCCGTACTAACTGCTTCAATTGATTTTTTTCTGCTTAAGTCAAAATGAATAATCATTTCCGGAAATATTGTTAATCCCCTAAGGGCAACTGCAGGTACTTTCATTCTTTCACTCATCTGTTCCTTACTCCAAATCATCCTGAATCAATATAACAAATGGAAAGCACGCATTCCGTTCTTTCCATCTTAATTTGCCCATGTCGGGCAAACCAAACGACACCACGCTATGCGAGTCGTCTTATTGGACTACAAAACGCCGTCCTTAAATCAGGGCGGCGCACCACTGTCGCCATTCAAGTTTTTACATGAGTGACTATTTAGCGGGTTTCATTTTTAAATCAACATTTTGAATTACTCGGTCCTTACGAACAAGTTTTGGTGAATCTGTTCCCTCAACGGATGATTTTGATATAATACATTGTGTAATCGTATCATCAGATGGTATGGTAAACATAACATCCATCATAATCTTTTCCATAATGGATCTTAATCCACGTGCACCTGTTTTCTGTTCAAATGCTTTTGCTGCTATCGTCTCTATTGCATCTTTTTCAAATGTCAGCTTAACATGATCAAACCGGAATAATTTCTGATACTGTTTTACTAACGCATTCTTAGGTTCTGATAAAATTCTGACTAATGAGCTCTTATCAAGGCCCTGAAGCGATACATGTATTGGAACACGTCCTACAAACTCAGGAATCAGTCCATATTTTACAAGATCCTGTGGAGAAACCTGACTAAGCAACTTTCCTATTTCAGTTCCTGATTTTTCTGCAATCTCTGCATTAAAACCAATTGATTTACGATTTAATCTCGTCTCGACAATCTTTTCCAGTCCATCAAATGCTCCACCACATATAAATAAAATATTTGATGTATCAATCTGAATTAATTCCTGATGAGGATGTTTTCTACCACCTTGTGGAGGTACACTGGCAACTGTGCCTTCAATAATCTTCAGTAATGCCTGTTGTACTCCTTCACCTGAAACATCTCTTGTTATCGAAACATTTTCACTCTTTTTAGTAATTTTATCAATTTCATCAATATAGATGATACCATACTGGGCACGGTCGATATCATAATCAGCCGACTGTATCAACTTGAGAAGAATATTTTCAACATCTTCTCCGACATAACCTGCTTCCGTCAAAGTGGTAGCATCAGCTATCGCGAATGGTACATTAATGACCTTTGCCAGTGTCTGTGCCAGGTAAGTCTTGCCTGAACCTGTTGGACCAATCATAATGATATTGCTCTTTTGAAGCTCAACTCCATCATCTTCGACATTTGCTGTTACACGCTTGTAATGGTTGTAAACTGCAACGGATAATACTTTTTTAGCATCGTCCTGTCCAATTACATAATCATCAAGAAAGTCCTTAATTTCTGCTGGTTTAAGCAGATTTATCTCAGGTGATGCTTCCGTTGTTTCTTCTTCGTCAAACTCTTCGTCAATAATATCAGCGCAAATGTCAATGCATTCATCACAGATATAAACTCCCTCTGGACCTGCAATAAGTTTCTTTACCTGATCCTGGGTCTTGTTACAAAATGAACATCTGATGCTCCCATCAGAACTTTTCCCTGCCATATCGTATCCTATCCTCTTGTTTCCATTTACTTGTTTGTATCAGTATCAACACGAGTGGTGATAACAGCGTCAATTAAGCCATAATCTAACGCTTCCTGGGCAGATTTCCAATTATCACGTTCAGTATCAGCTGCGATTACCTCGTAGTCCTGTCCTGTTCTCTCTGCGAGAATCTTGTTGAGTTTCTCTTTCGTCTGCAAAATGTGTTTTGCTGTTATCTGAATCTCAGTTGCCTGACCCTGAGCACCTCCACTTGGCTGATGAATCATAATTTCTGCGTTTGGTAATGCAAAACGCTTTCCCTTTTGACCACCGGCTAATAAGAATGCACCCATGCTGGCTGCCATGCCAATACAGATAGTAGATACATCACACTTAATATATTGCATGGTATCATAGATTGCCATACCTGCAGTTACAGACCCACCTGGGCTGTTAATGTACACATTAATATCCTTTTCTGGATCTTCAGCTTCCAAGAACAATAACTGTGCAACTACTGTAGCAGCTGACACATCACTAACTTCTTCTCCAAGGAAGATAATACGATCTTTCAAAAGTCTTGAATAGATGTCATAGGAGCGTTCTCCGCGGCTTGTCTGTTCAATGACATAAGGTACTAAACTCATATGAAAACCTCCTGTACTATTGATCATTTTTATTTTTCTTTTGCTTCATTTACAACAAATTCTGCTGCCTTAGAAACTGCTAAATCTTCCATCATCTGTTTCTTACCGGCCTCGCCAATTGCCTCTTTTACTTTATCAGCTTCCATTTTATACATTTCAGCCATCTTCTTTACTTCTTCATCGAAATCTTCTTCAGAAACTGCAATATTTTCTATTGCTGCAATCGCTTCAAGAACAAGTCTGGATTTGATTCTCTTTTCAGCCTGTGGCTTAACCTGTTCCATCATTTTCTGTGCATCTAATCCTGTAAATTTAAAATATTGTTCAATTGATATACCCTGCTGCTGTATATTCTGTGCAAAATCTTCAATCATCTGTTTCTGCTGTGTCTCTATCATAGCGTCTGGAATTTCCATTTTGGCATTTTCAATAATTGCATCCACTACAGCATCTTCTTTTGCATTTTTTGTATCTTTTTCTCTTTTTTCTGTTAAGTTTTTCTTAACATCTGCACGGTATTCATCAAGTGTATCAAATTCAGATACTTCTGTTGCAAACTCATCATCAAGTGCAGGAAGTTCTTTGTCTTTAATCTCTTTAATAACAACTTTAAACATTGCTGCTTTTCCCTTTAAATCTTCTGCTTGGTAATCTTCTGGGAAAGTAACGTTAACTTCTACATCTTCATCAATATTTTTTCCAATCAGCTGATCTTCAAAGCCAGGAATGAAGGAACCTGATCCAATTGTTAATGGATAATTATCTCCTTTACCACCAGCAAATGCAACGCCATCAACAAATCCTTCAAAGTCAATTACGGTATCATCTCCAGATTTAACAGCTCTATCGGTTACGTTGATGCTTCTGGCATTACGTTCTCTTTCCTTCTCAATCTCTGCATTCACTTCTTCATCTGTTACAGTTACTTCCACTTTATCTACCGTAATTCCTTTGTATTCACCAAGAGTAACTTCTGGTTTTAAGGCAACGGTAGCTGTAAAAATAAAAGGTTTTCCAGCTTCAATCTGTACTACATCCACTTTAGGTGTAGAAACAATTTCTTCCTTGCATTCTTCATAAGCTTTCTCATAAGCATTTGGAATCATCTCATTCGCAGCATCTTCGTAGAATACTTCCTTGCCATACATTTTTTCAATCATCTGACGTGGAACTTTTCCTTTACGGAATCCTGGTATACTAATATTTTTTTTCTGCTTCTGATATGCTTTCTCTATTGCTTTATCAAGTTCCTCTGAAGGCACCTCGATTGTAATCTTTGCCATATTCTTTTCTAATTTTTCAACCTGTACGCTCATTTTTATCTATTTCCTCCTTAACCTTAGCGGTATTTATAAGATGTGATACATTATTTTTGTCCACAATCACAGTCATTTTACGATTATATCATACACAGTCGTTGAATTCTAGTACTTTCTTACTTTTTCTATTCTTGATTTTTCAGATATTTTCTAAGTGGTACCATAATAATGACCGCAAGTACACATCCTACGACAGCAGTAATAAATTGTGTGATTGAAAATGTTACTTTTGCAGATGCAAGTAACGTTTTATAAATCTCAGGCTTTGGAATAAATGATTTTAATTGACTGCCCATTAATGGAAATAGTACAAATGATGTCATAATCCACATAAATAAAGTTTTAACCGTGCAACCTAAAAACATTCCAAAATATAAATTTTTAATTTGCCTATTCTTTTTATAAAAAGTCCAAATTGCTAATACTAATAACATATTCCCAATCATAATCACAGGAAACATCAACGGAATTGCTGCCATAATAGGTGAACCTGTTATTAAAAATGATGTAAGCGGAACAATGATGCAAAGTATGAATGATGCAGGGAGATTAACGGTAAGTAAAGCAACTACTAGTATTGCATTGATTATTGGTCCCGTAATATAGACGGAAGTATTTTTAAATAGCTGGCTGATAATGCAAAGGGCAAGCAATAATGCTGTCTGAGTTACTTGTTTAGTTGTGATTTTCATATTTTCCTCCATGCCGGAGCTGTTTTTGCGAAGGCTTCGCAGTTGGAAATTCGCGAAGGCGATTTCCAACTTGCGATATATGGAATTTGTGCTCCGTCACAAATTCGTGTTTGAAAAAAATGCTATCGAGCATATTTTTCAAACTATCCTCCAAATTTTATTATGATTTTTTACGGTTCTTATGTATTGTGATACCAAAACAAGTATAACGAAAAAAAATAAAAAAGCAAGTTACCATTTCAACCATAAACTACCATAATAGAATAAAAAAATATGCAAATAATAATACCAAGATAAGAGATGAAAAGACACAAATCGGAAGCGTACATTTCACATGAAATCTACGAATAAGATAAGTGACAAAGTAATCACTTATCTTATAAATAGAAAATGCTGAAGGCAAAAACAAAATCTTTTTGGAGGTGAATGTAGTATGGCAGGAAAAAGCTCAAATCAGATGGAAGTTCCAGAAGCTAAAGCAGCAATGGATCGTTTTAAAACTGAGGTAGCTTCAGAATTAGGCGTTAACTTAAAAGAAGGTTATAATGGCGATTTAACTTCTCGTGAAGCAGGATCTATCGGTGGTGAAATGGTTAAGAGAATGATCAAAAAATATGAGGATTCCGTTAAATAGTTAATGAAATTACAAGTATATTAATCATGAATTAACCAAAATTTAAATGCTGCGGAATGATAAAATCATTCCGTGGCATTTTTAATTGTAACAGATGTACAAATTCTTGACATATATTGTATCAAATCCTTTCTTGTTACAATGCCAATAAATACATTATCGTCATCTACTACAGGTATAAAATTCTGATTCAGTGCTTTACTGATTAATCCTTCCATATCCGTTGCTACATGTACTGCTTTATTATCTCTATTTCTAATAACTTTCTGTATTGGAACACTTTCCATCTGTTTCATAGAAGGAAAGGAATGTCTATGTAGTTCCCATAGAATATCTCCTTCTGTTATAGTCCCAATATACTTTCCATTTTTTGCAATGATGGGTACAGCTGAATACCCGTGGTGCTCCATCTTCTCTAATACCTGTCTAAGGGTATCATTTTCCTCTACAATAGCCACATCTTTTTT
>CAZQTM010000093.1:0-7711 GCA_964595855.1 uncultured Lachnospiraceae bacterium
ATTATAGAAGTTATTTTTAATACTATTAAAATATGGTAAAATGTAAAAAATAATTAGTGCATAGGAGAAATTTATGACAAAAGAAGAAAATATAAAAGAGATTGACGAAGCAATATACGCAGGGAACCGTGCACTGAATGCACTGAACGAAGCCCAGAACAATTTATCAGTTGCTAGAGGAATGGGAATATGGGACATATTAGGAGGCGGGCTTATCAGTGGAGTTATCAAGCATTCAAAAATGGGTGCTGCACAGCGATGCATGGAGCAAGCTGAAAGAGAACTTGCTTCTTTTCAGAGAGAATTAGCTGATGTAAAAATGAATGCAAACTATCGAATCGATTTTGACGGTCTATCAAAATTTTTAGATTTGGTGTTTGACAATTTTTTAGTGGATCTTTTAATTCAGTCAAGGATAAAGGAAGTACAGGAGCGCGTTAGCAGAGTCAAAATGCAAGTTGAACAGACCATTAACAATCTTTATCAGATGCGCTCTGATATCGAAAGAACTTATGTGTAACATAAAAGCGTTCGTGTGGTTGAAATAATATTTCATAGATGTTATATTAGCAGATGAGATAAACATGCCTTATTAGAAGTATCGTAACCCAATAAAGTTAAAAGGAATGGTAACAAATATGATAGTTGGAAATTGCAAAGAAAAAATCGGTGGAAAATTACCACAACTTACCAGTACCGAGGCAAAGGTAGCAAACTATGTTCTGGAACATTATGAGGCGGTGCTACAGTATAATGTATCTGTACTGGCGAAAAAAGCCGGTGTTTCGGATGCAACCATCGTCAGGTTCTGCAGAAGTATTGGTTACAAAGGTTATCAGGATTTCAAAATGAATGCTGCAAGGGATATTCTGCCGCGAGCGAAACAGTTTGACCCAATTCTAGAACAGGGGGATGATTCGGAAACGGTATGCAAAAAGATTTTCACATCCGAAATCAATGTGTTGAACAGAACCATGCTAGGGTTGGATATCGAAGTGATCAATAAGGTCGTGGACAAAATCTACAATGCCAGACAGGTGGTAATCTTTGGGACCGGTGGAAGTTATATTGTGGCAAAGGATGCGCAGCATAAGTTTTTGAAGATTGGTGTCAAGACCATGGTTTATGATGATATTGATATGCAGATGATGGCTTCCTCATTGATGGATGAGAATGATGTGGCAATCTGCATTTCGTTTTCCGGGAGCAATTATTTATCCATCGAGTGCATGCAGAAGGCTAAGAACTGTGGGGCTTACTGCGTGGGTATTATCAGTCAGGGAAAATCTCCTATGTCTAAAATTGTTGATGCAACAATATACTCTGCATATGATGAAACACTTTTCCAGTCAGAATCTGTCAGCACCAGAATTGCACAACTTGCAATTTTTGATGCTATCGTGAGCAATGTAGCATTCAAGGATTATGATAGATCATATAATGCAATCCAAATGACAAGGGAAGCTACATCACAGAACAAGTATTAATATATTTCTTCTTAATTTTTTGGATTACATAATTAGTACTTAATATGATCATTTAAAAAACATGTCAGAAAAGTACATAAAATGAAATTCTATGTCAAAATGAAAGAAATTTAATTTCAGTAAGAAGCGCTGCCGAATGGTTTTAAAAACCAATCAGCAGCGCTTTGTTTTGTATAATTTCAACAAAAAATGAAAAAGCTATAATATACTTGTTTCTTTCATCACAAAAAATACCAAATAAAGAATGAAATACCTTGAAAAATAATTACAATTTATTTCAAAGTATATTGAAATAATATTTCAGAAATGGTATAGTGCAATTATAAGATGAAAAACAAGTGCAACAAATATTGCACATGTAATACGAAGGGAGAAGTAAACAATGAAAGCAGTTGTATTGCACGGACCAGATAATTATCCAAATAATTATGAGGTCACAGAAATTGCTAAACCAGTATGCGGTGAGAATGACATCTTATTAGAGATGAAAGCAGCTGCACTCTGCGGTACTGACAAGCGTATCTTTACAGGTTCTAAAACAAAAGGAGTTCGTCGGGACTCTGTTATCGGCCATGAAATGTGTGGTCTGATCGCTGAGGTTGGTAAGAATGTAACTGGTTATGCTGTAGGAGATAGAGTTGCAATTGCAAACGTTATTCCATGTGGACATTGCCAGGCATGTCTTTCAGGAAGAGAAAATGCCTGTTTGGAACGTAAAGCAATCGGTTATGAATTTGACGGAGGATTTGAAGAATACATCCTGATTCCTGAAGTTTGTATCAAGAGTGGCAATGTTGTTAAACTTCCGGAAGATGTAAGTTTTGCAGCAGGTGCTTGTATCGAACCTTTGGCATGCTGCATCCGAGGATTGAAAAATACAGGAACAGGTTTCAATGACACAGTACTGATTATTGGCGCAGGTCCAATCGGTTTAATGCATCTTCAATTATCCCAAATCGCAGGAGCAAAGAAAGTTATCGTCAGCGAGTTAGATTCAGGAAAGAGAAAGATTGCAAAAGACCTTGGTGCAGAAGTAGTTGTTGATTCTGCAAACGAAGATCTTGAGAAGATTGTTATGGAAGAAACAAATGGTGAGGGTGTTGACAGAATCGTTATGGCAATCGGCGTAACAGCACTTGTTAACTCTACATTAAAGCTTGCTAAGAAGGGAGGTACGGTATGCTTGTTTGCTGGATTTCCAAAAGGAAAAACAAGCGACATTGATCCAAGTATAATCCACTACAATGAACTGTTCGTAACGGGCAGTACAGCTTATAAAAGAGAAGACTACTTGCAGGCAGCAGATATGGTTAGGACTAAGAAAATAGATCTTGATGCTATCGTATCCGACAAATTCAAGCTGGATGACTTCAGAGCAGCACTTGACTTGCACATGGCTGGTACAGCATTAAAAATTATAATCCAACCATAATTAACTTATAAAAAAAATATATTCAAATAGGAGATTAAAAAAATGGCAAAAGTAGAACCAATGATGGCAATGGGTAAAGCAGTAAGACTTTCAAGAATGGTAGATCCAGAATCTAACAAAATGATGGCAATCACAGTTGATCATGCAATTTCCAGAGGTATCGCACCTATGACAGGTATCCATGATATTCAGACAGCAATTGACAAAATCGTAGTTGGTCGTCCAAATGCTATGACAATGACAGGTGGTATCCAGAAAAGATGTTGGGGTCCTCACGTTGGATCAAACATTTCTATTCTTCAAAAAATCTCTAACTATGCTCCTACATCTCCAACAAACGATGTTGTTTTCGGTTCTGTAGATGCAGCAGTTCGTATGGGCGCTGATGCAGTTTCCATGGGTGCTATGACTCTTGGTGATTTTCAGAACGAGCAGTTTGAGAGAATTGGACAGATTTCAGAGTATTGTGACAAAATTGGTATGCCTTTAATCGGACATGTTTATCCAAAGGGAGAAAGCGTAGCAAGTGATAAGACAACAGCTTGGGAAAACATCGCTTATTGCGTAAGGAGTGCATGCGAACTTGGCATGGACGTAGTTAAAACAACATACACAGGTGATCCAGAGAGTATGGCAAAAGCTATCGCTTGTGTTCCATCATCCTTCAGAGTCGTTATTCAGGGTGGCGACGCTTGCAAGACTCTTGATGATTACCTTCAGATGACAAGAGATGCTATGGATTGTGGTGTTGGCGGTGTTACAATGGGTAGATTTGTTTGGGATTACGATGATGTTACAGCACTTGTTATCGCACTTCGTTACATCATCCACAAAGGGTACAGCGTAAAAGAAGCTAAAGAACTTTTGACACAGCTTGAGAACGATAAAAACTATAATCAGTTCTAATTCAACAGAGATGGGGAACGGGTATGGCAAAGTATTTATTGGGAGTCGATGTTGGTACAACAAGTTTAAAGGTTGCTATCATTGACGAAAATGCAAATGTAATGGGAATAAGCAGCAGTAGATATAGTCTGATTACACCAAAACAGAATTATGTTCAAATTGATGCAGAAAGTATGTGGGAAGCATTTTTAACATGTGTTCGCCTTCTTAGAGATGGTAAGGAGATTGACATGTCAATGGTTGCAGGAATAAGTATTTCTTCACTCTGTCCAGGGCTTATTTCCCTGGGTGAGAATGGAGAGGTGCTTGTTGATCCTATCATTTACTCAGACAGACGTAGTACAGAAGAAGCAGATATAATCCTTAATGCAGTAGGAGCTGATAAACTCTTCCAAATTACAGCAAATAGTTCAATGGCAGGAGCTTTTTCCGGATCTTCTATATTATGGATTAAAAGAAATTTACCGGAAGCATATGCAAAGACTAAGTATTTTGGTCATTTAAATACGTTCCTTGCTAACAGAATGACAGGAGTATTTGCTATTGATTATTCTAATGCATCCTATACAAATTTGTTCGAAACAACAGGTGGCAAAAAGTGGTCAGCATTTTTATGTGAGAAGCTTGGTATCGATATGGAAAAACTTCCAGAGCTTCATGACTCAACAGATGTTGTAGGAGGACTTATTCGAAAAGATTTGATTGAACTTGGTATTAAAGAAGGGACTCCGGTAATAATTGGTGGTGCTGATACACCTTGTGCAACACTTGCAGCAGGCGTTACAAAGGCAGGGGATGTATGTGAATCAGTGGGAACAACAAATGTTCTTACAATCTGTATTGACAAACCGGTATTTGACAGAGGTTTTATCAACCGGTGTCATGTAGTTCCAGGAACATGGATTTATCAGGGAGCAATGTCTTTTACAGGGGCAGCAAATGAATGGTTTTTAAATCAGTTTTGCGGCGACTTGGTTGCCCAGGCTGAGAACAGCAAAAAAGCTTATACATTGATGAACATTGAAGCAGAAAAAGCAAATCCCGGATGTGATGGTGTGGTGTTTCTTCCATATATGCTTGGAGAGAGAAGCCCAATATGGGACTCATATGCAAGAGGAGTATTCTTTGGAATATCCTTACAGACAACGAGAAATGAAATGAATCGTGCTGTACTGGAAGGCTGCGGATATGGACTCAAACAATTGGCTAGTATTGCTGAGCGGATTACAGGCAATAAAATTACTGAATTAATATCCATCGGCGGCGGTGCTAAGAGTGAAACTTGGGCACAGATTAAAGCTGATATTATAGGGAAAGACTTGAAGATCCTTGATATGAGTGATATGGCACCAGTAGGAGCGGCACTTCTTGCAGGTGTTGGAGCAGGTGTATTTAAGGACGTGTATGAGGCATCAGATAAGGTTGAAAAGAAGGTATACAAAGTAATCAAGAGTAATCATGATCATGATGAGGTATATACAAAGAGATACGAGGTTTACAAGAGCTTGTATCCGGCATTGAAAGATATTTATAGACTGAATGTCTAAAATATACAATGAAACAAAAACTAGATAATGTATAAGGAGAGAAATGAAAATGAGAAAGAAAATCGTAGCACTTACATGTGCAATGGCAGTGGTTTGCGCAACACTTGCAGGATGCGGATCCGCAAGCAACACACCAAAAGCAACACCAGACACAGCTACTGGAACATCAACGGAAGAAGCAGTAGAAATCACTATTTCTGTTCCAGATCCAGAAGCTTCTTACATCTATGCAGCAGCAACAGAATTTGCTAACCGTGCAATGGAATATTCCAATGGCTCATTAAATATCAAAGTTTCTGGTAATGGTTCTTTGTACGGTGGCGATACAGCTGCTGGTATTAAACAGCTTGGTGCTGGTTCCCTGCAAATGCTGATTCTTGCATCTTCTGTATATGCAAGCTTTGAGCCAGGCTACAACGTAATCTCTGTTCCTTATATGTTCGATGATCAGGCACAGTTATTAGATTACTTAAACAGCGACACAGGTAAAGAACTGATGGGCCGAGCAAACAAAATGGGTATCACAACAGTTGGTAGTTGGACAAGATCTTTCCGTGAAATTACAAACTCCAAACTGCCAATCACAAACCCAGAAGACTTAAAAGGTGTAGTGCTTCGTGTTCCTAACAACTCTTTATACGTTGAATTCTTCAACGCATGTGGTGCTGTTACAACACCAATGAACTTCTCTGAAGTTTACAATGCATTACAGCTGAACACATTAGATGGTCAGGAGAACCCAGTTGACGTTCCTTATTCAAATAAATTCTATGAAGTACAGAAGTATATCTCCTTTACTAACCACATGGCTGATGCTTGGTTGGTGGGTGTTAACTCTGAATTCTTCAATGGTTTAACACAGGAACAACAGGATGCAATCACAAAAGCTGGTCAGGAAGTACAGCAGTGGAATGTAGATATGATGACTGAAAAGAATCAGGAAGCATTAAAGACTCTGACAGACAACGGTATGGAATCTAACGAACTTACAGATGAAGCTCGTGAAGCCTTTGTTACAGTATCTCAGTCTTGCTATCCAAAATTCAAAGAGCTTATCGCTGATGATACATTATTTGACGCAACAGCAGAGTTCTGTGGAAAATCCGTTAAATAATCAACAGAAAATTTTCAAAGAGCAGATTTGATATTACAAAAAAATATGCGCCCTGCCTTCCGGACAAGGCGCATATTTAGTATTTATGATTACTTCTTATGGTATAAAATTTAGCAAAAACGCAGAGACTAATGGCTATTTATAATATCAATCTGCATAAGACATAAATAATAGTTGGAGGGATAAAATGGAAAGAAAACAATCAAAACTTTCAGGTTTCTTTAATTTAATAAATAAACTTGAGAATATTGTATTAGCTATTCTGGTCATTGGTATGGTAGTTGTTATCATACTTCAGATTATTGGCCGTGTATCAGGAAATCCGCTTCCTTGGACAGAGGAAACAAGTAGATATCTGTTCCTATGGTTGATGTTCGTTGCTTTAGCATCTGGCTTTAATATGTGTGAATCTTCCAGAGTTACACTGCTTCTACAGATTGGACCAAACTGGCTGAAAAAATTCAGTGAAGTATTATATGCAGTAGTTGTTCTAGGATTTTTTGCTTTTATGTTTATTTTCGGTTTACAGGTAGTACAGCAGCAGATCCAGTTTCGTGAAATGGGAACAGCTCTTCATATTCCAATGTACTTCATTGGAATTTGTCAGCCTGTTAGCGCAGTTCTTGGTTTTATTGGTACTATTCAGAGTTTTATGGAATATCATAGAAAAATTGCTATTGGCAATATAGAAACAGAGAAGCAGAAAAGTCTCGAGAATGAGGGGTGATTAGACGATGAGTATGAGTTTGGTTATTATTTTACTTTTTATGGTATTAATGTTCTTGGGCGTACCAATTGCTGTTTCTCTTGGTGCAGCATCTGTTATCGTTATGGCATATATGACAGATTTGCCACTTAATATGGCAACACAGTCTATGTTTACAGCAATGAACTCTTTCATCATGGTAGCCGTTCCATTGTTTATTTTATGTGGTTCACTGATGGATGAAGGTGGTATTGCAGATCGTATCTATGATCTTGCTGAGGCACTTGTTGGATGGATCTACGGTGGTTTAGGTCATGTATCAGTAGTAGTTAATATGATATTTGCAGGTATGTCTGGTTCTTCCGTTGCAGCTATCGCGTCTATCGGTAAGATGAGTATCAATGCTCTTGATAAAAAAGGTTATCCAAAGGATTATGCTACAGCAATTAACCTGTCAGGTTCTATGCTGGCATCCGTTATTCCTCCTAGTATCCTGATGATCAATGCAGCAGCAACAGG
>CAZQTM010000094.1:0-7608 GCA_964595855.1 uncultured Lachnospiraceae bacterium
TTTGAGTTTTGCAAATCCAATTTGACTTTCGAAAATCGAAATGATAAAATAAAAGTGATATTTTGTGTCCATTTATCATTTATCATTTATCAGAATCAAATAAAGGTGAAAAGTCATGGCAATGAATTACAACAAACTATGGAAATTACTGATAGACAGGGGATTATACAGAAAAGATTTGCGGAAAATGGCAGGTGTTTCTACAAATGCTCTGGCAAAAATGGGAAAGGGTGGGGATGTATCTACTCAAGTACTAGGAAAAATATGCACGGCTTTGGATGTAAAAATTGAAGATATTGTTGAGGTGGTTCCTGAAAACATGGATACGAGGAAAACTCAATGATGTTTATTTTAATATGGAATCTTTGGAGGTGAGCGCCGGTATGTGGTGTAAGAACTGTAACATAGAAACAAATGAGAGTGAATGCCCCATCTGTGGCGCAAAAACGGAGGAGGATCTTCCTACAGAGGTTTATTGGTGTAATCATTGTATGACTCCGATTATTCAAGTAACAAACCAAAGTGATAAAGGTGTTTGTCCAATTTGTGGGCAAAAAACAAAATATATGACAACTGATATTAGACCAGTCTTTCCAGAAGAGCGACTATTACTTGAAATACTTTTGGGGAAAACTCCGCATGAATATATTGAGAGTTCAGTATGGTCTGTTAACAGTAGATATTTTATAGATGGTAAGAGTATCTCTATACCAAGTGGATTGTTTCAAACTGCTGATGCGGACAGTATTAGAGCTAAAGTAGAGCAATATGCAGGTAATAATAGTTATGAGTATTTCAATAAGCACATTAAGACATTTATTCAGGCAAATATGAACCGATTAAATTATTTGAAGGACGAGTCTTTTGATTTTGTTAGAAAGACGGCTTCAAAGTTTGACGAGGAAAGATTAGTTATCTCTTTCTCCGGTGGAAAAGATTCTACGGTTACCGCTGATGTCGTGGTAAAAGCATTAAGTAATCCTAGTTTAGTACACATATTTGGAAATACTACACTTGAATTTCCATCTACTGTTGCATATGCAGATAGATTCAGAGAAAATCATCCACAGGCAATTTTTTTGTATGCAAAGAATGATGAGCAAGTATTCATGGATGTATGCGAAGATATTGGGCCACCAGCACGAATGATGAGGTGGTGCTGTTCAATGTTTAAGACTGGTCCTATTACGCGCGTAATAAATAGCCTATACCGTAATCAACAAATTTTGACCTTCTATGGAATAAGAAAATCGGAATCTGTCAGTAGAAGCAAGTACAATAGAGTGGAAGATGATGCGGAATCAGTTAAAATTCAACAACAGACGGTGGCATCTCCAATTTTCTTTTGGAAAGATATAGACATATGGTTATATCTGTTATCAGAAGACGTGGATTTTAACGAGGCATACCGGCTTGGTTATGACAGGGTGGGCTGTTGGTGCTGCCCGAATAATAATCAAAGGGCACAGTTTTTATCGCGAATATATATGCCTGAGCAATCAAAAAAATGGAGAGAGTTTCTAATTGATTTCGCAAAAAAAGTTGGAAAAGAAGATGCAGAAGTTTATGTAGATTCAGGGAAATGGAAAGCTCGTCAGGGAGGAAACGGCTTGCCGGCAGCAGGTGACGTAAAAATCAGGTTTACGAACTGTACAACAGAGGAGCACGCGAAGATATACAGATTAGTAAAATCGTTTGATGATGAATTGGTTAATATGTTCACACCATTTGGCAGAGTTGCCCCAGAACTGGGAAAAAAGTTATTGCATGAAGTTATTGTTTTGGATATACGGACCAATGTTCCAATTTTATCCATTCAACCATTTAGTCAAGATGGTTATGAATATGCTGTAAAAGTTCGAACAATGAATGTAAAGGATCATGATGAACTGCAGAGGATGGTAGGCTATCAGATTCGCAAATATAATGCGTGTAGAAAATGTTTGAAATGTGAATCAATCTGTAGAGCTGGAGCAATTTCTATATCTGGTGACAATTATTTTATCGATCCGAATAAATGTGTGCATTGCAAAATGTGTATGACTGCAAAGTACTTGGAGGGTGGTTGCACAATGGACAAGTATCTTAGAACAAAGTAATAAATATGGAGGTTATAAAATGGCGACAATGAGGTTTCGTGCTCATGAAACATTTTTCATAAGGAAAGGTTGGCTTAGCAAGGGCATGGAGCAAATTGTTAAGAAACCAGACCTTTTTATTGATAAAGATGAGAATCCAATGGATGTTTTAGGAATTGGTTCTAATATGGTTAAGGCACTCAGATATTGGTTACAGGCTGTAGAGTTAACTAAAGAGAATCCTAAAGGAAAAAGGGTTCAAAAATTAACATCATTTGGACAGATGGTCTACGATAAAGATAAGTATATCGAGGAATTAGGAACACTCTATTTGCTTCATTACAAATTAGTAAAGCAAAAGGAAGAGGCTACTGCATGGTACTACTTTTTTAATGAATTTTCTGTTTCTGAGTTTACAAAGGAAGAGTATGTGCAGGCAATACAAAATTATGTTTTAATGTCTGATGAAACATCATCGGTAGCAATTAGGTCATTAAATGATGATTTCGCATGTATTATCAACACCTATCTTCCGAGATACAAGTCAAATCCAGGGAAAATATCACCGGAGAACAATATTGATTGTCCATTTGGTGAATTGGGATTAATTGATATTGCCAATAAGAAGCAAAAGACTTATAAAAAAACAATTCCAGCATCAAAATCATTTAATCCATGGGTTATTTTGGCTGTAATAATGGATAACGCAAATGATAGAGTGGAAATCAGCTTAAATGAATTATTAACAGCGCCATGTAATATTGGAAAAACATTTAATTTAGACGCAATCACAATGTTGGATATTTTGCATGAACTTGAAAATGAGAGACTGCTAAAAATAATCAGAACAGCTGGACTAGATGTGATTCATTTATCTTCCAAATATAGCTTTGATAAGTGTGTAGAGAGATATTACGATACTATTAACGAAGGGTTGTAGGTGAGCATTAATGAGTAAAATTATTTCAGTCGCCGCGGGCTTCCAATATTCAGTCAATATTGGATATGATATAAACAATGACGACAAACTAAAGAATTTTATACCAACGAAGTCGGCCCTAGCCCTTTTGGAAGACATTCTTCTCAGTACCAATTCATCATCAAATGAGAGAGCAAGAGTATTGGTAGGGGCATACGGTAAAGGTAAATCACATATTGTTCTCACTATTTTAGCAATATTAATGAAACGCGATTTAGATTTATTCAAAAAAGCAATGCCAAAGATTCAAGAGGATGCACGTCTGTATCAAAGTGTTCTTAATTATTACGAATCAAAGAATAGAATTTTGCCTGTAATTATTACTGGAAGTAATACAAGTCTACCACAAGCATTTTTGCTTGCACTACAGAGAACATTATCAATGAATGGTCTCTTAGATGTGATGCCTGAAACAAATTATAAGGCTGCAGTAAATGTTGTAAATAGGTGGGAGAAAGAATTCCCAGATACATTTAAGAAACTCAAAGATATACTTGACTTACCTGTCAGAAAATTTGTAGAGGAGCTTCAGAATTATAATACTGAGGCATATGAAAAATTTGAAAAAATATATCCAACATTGACTGCAGGGAGTGTATTCAATCCATTTATAGGATTTGACGTTGTAGATTTATATGAAGAGGCTGTACGAGGGCTTAAAACCAGAGGTTATACAGGTATTTATGTAATATATGACGAATTTAGCAAGTTTTTAGAGGCAAACATTACAGAGGCTTCTGTAAGCGACACCAAAATGCTTCAAGATTTTGCTGAAAAATGTAATCGTAGTGGTGAACTGCAGATGCATTTAATGCTAATTTCGCATAAAGAAATTGCAAATTATATTGATAAATTGCCTAAACAGAAGGTTGATGGTTGGAGAGGTGTATCAGAGCGGTTTAAACATATACATCTGAACAACAATTTCACACAGACGTATGAAATAATCGAGTCAGCAATTCATAAAAATAAAGGAGCGTGGGATGACTTTTATCATAACAACGAGGTCAACTATTCTGCTTTGGTACAGAGATATAAGAAACACCCTATATTTAAGGATGTAGAATTTGATCAAGTAGAAAAAACAATTATTGGTTGTTATCCATTACATCCAATTTCTATGTTTATTCTTCCGCGATTATCCGAGAGAGTAGCACAGAATGAAAGAACTTTATTCACTTTCATTTCAGCTCCAGGAATATCTACATTATCGGGATTTTTAGATAGCCATGAAGATGATTGCTTTGAAGTTATAACGCCAGATTTGATTTATGATTATTTTGAACCGTTGTTTAAAAAAGAAGTGTATATCGGGAGCATCCACGAAAACTATGTTTTAACGGAAATGATTTTAGCAAAGCTTCAAGAATCATCATTAGAAAGCAAAATTATTAAAACACTTGCACTAGTTTATATTTTGGAACAATTCGAGAAGATGCAACCTTCAAAAGATGAATTAGTAAGCATATATTCAATAAGTTATAGTCCAGAAGAAATTAGTCAGGCTATAGATAACTTAATAGAAAAAGAATATGTTATCTATTTAAAAAGAAGTAATAATTATCTTCGATTAAAACAAACATCCGGTGTTGACATCAGGCAGAAAATAAGAGATATGATTGAGGTTCAGAGTAAGAGAGTTACGATCAAAGAAACACTGAACGAGTCAAATTTTGATAACTATATGTATCCTTCCAGATATAATAATAGTCATGATATGATACGATATTTTTCGTTTGAATTTGTAGACGAAGAAGAAATAACTGAAGATATTGATTGGAACGTAAAAAGCCAGTCTATTGAAGCTGATGGAGTAATTTATGGAGTTATTCCGCACAGTGAGGAGAGTATTGAAAAAATACGCAAAATTCTTATAGACAGTAGTCAGGGTTTTGAAAGATTTATTTTTATTTTACCAAGGCATTATTCGGAAATTGAGGATGTTATTAGGGAGTTTAATGCAGTAAGTATGCTCCGGGATTCAGCGAATGATGATAAGGTGCTTTTTGATGAATACGAGGTAGTGTATGAAGATCTAAGAGAAGTAATTAGTTCTTTTATGAGAGGATATACGCGACCAGAGGAGTATAAATCAAGATATATTCATTCGGGTCAGGAAATGTCTGTTTGTAGAAAAGCAGCATTGACAGAACTGATGTCCCATATTTGCGATAATGTGTATTCATGTACGCCTATTATCAATAATGAAGCAATGAATAAAAATGAAATAACAGCAACGGCAAATAATAGTCGTAATAAGATTGTAGCAGCTTTGCTTAGAAACGAGCTAGAACCAAACCTAGGTCTAACTGGATCGGGGCAGGAAGTTTCAATAATGCGTAGTACATTAATTCGTACTGGTGTGTGGGAGGAAAATGACGGATTACCTCACATTAATCTTCGAACTAAAAAAATAGATCATATGTCGGATGTGCTATCTGTTATTGAAGATTTTATTATTGAAACCAGACAAAATGGAAAAATGTCATTTGAAGAACTGTACAACAGGTTGCTTAGACCAGAATACCACATAGGTCTCAGAAAAGGTTTGGTTCCTATATATTTGGCGGCTGTAATTCATGAATACAAAAAAGAAGTGATTATTTCAGATCAATATGGACAGATATCTGTTTCAGCTGATGCAATATTACAGATTAATTCAAAACCATCAATGTTTTACCTTTCCTACTTGGATTGGAATCCGGAAAGAGAAGCATTTGTGCAGAGTTTAGCAGGCTTTTTTGCAGAATTTGTGGTAGATGCAGAAAGGGGAGCAAACTCATACGATTATGTTGTTTCAGCGATGCGTCGTTGGTATATGGCATTACCTAAATATGTAAAAGAGAGCAAAACGGATCCGACTGGCGGCAAACTTAAAAAGAATTATCAGGAGATGTTGAAGCTGCTCAAACAGAACATAAGTGGAAATGAGATGCTCTTTGATAAGCTACCAAAGGCATTTGGATTTGAATCATTCCATGAAACGTTATCTGATAATGTAAAAGCTGCAAAAGATTTTTATGATTCTTTTTTAATTAAGGTAAAGAAGTCTCTGAGACAAGAGGTTAAAGAGATTTATGTTTTGCCAAAGAATAGAGTGAGTGTGGGGAAAATGTCATTGGCATCGGTAATAAGAGACTGGTGTGAATCGTTAGACCAAACCGTTTTTGAACAGTTATTTACAGACGGAACCGAGAGATGTTTGGGACTTTATAAGAGCATTACTAATGATGATGATCTTACAATTTCTCGTTTGGCAAAACTAGCTACAGATTTACGATTAGAAGATTGGGATGAAAAAATAAAGGATTTGTTTATCCATAACATTCAAAAATATAAGAAAACCGCTGAAAGTTATCATAGAAAAGAGGAATTGATTGGAGAGCCTAGTAGTAATAGCAGTACTTATCAGGTTTCTTTTACAGATGATGCGGGTGCACTTATTACCAAACGATTTGATAGAGTTGAAGGAACTGGAAAAGGGATGTTGCTTCATAACCAAGTGACAGCAGCGTTAGATTCGATGGGACGAGCAATATCTGATCAAGAGAAAAGACAGATTTTGATGGATATACTCAAGAGTCTTTGTTAGCAAGATAAACAGTGGAGGTTGAAATATGGCTTATTTTGACAATGCGGCAACCACATATCCGAAACCTGATTGTGTTTATTCTTATATGGATGAATTTTATCGTTCAAGTGGTGGAAGTGCAGGACGCGGTAAGTATTCTATGGCACAAACAGCGGGTGGATTGATTGCAGATACAAGAAAGAGAATACAGGATATATTGCATTGCCCAGCAAAGCAAGTAGTCTTTGAACCAACAGCAACAATAGCTTTAAATATAATTATTCAAGGAATTATCGGTTTGGGTGTAAAGAACATATATATCAGTCCGTTCGAACACAATGCTGTGACAAGAACATTGTATCATTTCGAAAAAGCAGGTGTAATATCCATTACGGAACTAGCAGTTGGAAGAGACTTGATTTATGATTTGGAGAAGATTAAATATCAATTTGATGCGACTAGACCGGATTTCGTCATTATGAGTCATGCAAGTAATACTATTGGCTTAATAGCACCTGTAGAAACTATTTTTTCATTAGCAAAGAAATATGGGGCGATAACACTGGTTGATATGGCGCAAACTGCTGGTCTTATAGATTGTAATGTTGGGTTAACTACTTTTGATTTCGCAGTTTTTGCTGGTCATAAAACTTTATATGGTCCAACTGGAATATCAGGATTTGTAATGAAACCAGAGATAAAATTTCCGGCAGTGTTGTTTGGAGGAACCGGCTATGAATCGGCAAATCAAGATATGCCAGAGAGTGTTCCAGAAAAATATGAAATGGGGACTATGAATATAACTGGAATAGCTGGTTTAAATGCTGCATTAAAATGGATTGATGATACAGGAATAGAAGTTATTTTTAAGCGGGAAAAAGAAAACAGATTAAGATTACTTGAACTACTGAGAAATTATGATTTTCTGAAAATTGTTGGACTGAACGAAGAACGAGATTATGTAGGTATTGTTTCGTGCA
>CAZQTM010000095.1:0-7517 GCA_964595855.1 uncultured Lachnospiraceae bacterium
GCATAGTACCAAAATAGTACCAAACGACATAAAGAGAGCCCACAAATCCTTATTTTACAAGGCTTTGCGGGCTCAAAATTTTTATTCAAACTCGATAGTCAGCACTATATGTTGTATTTCACTATTTCTTTTTGCACTATATTTTGTATTTTTATTCTGTATATTCCATCATTTCCATGGATTATTGAAGAATTTTGCTGACAAAATGACGACATTAAACTTCTATACTTTCAATAGTTATGATTTATAATCCACCTCATCTTTAATCAAAAGGAGATTCCACTTTCTCTTCAAAAACCATATCCGGTAAGATTGAGTACAGCTTATTTTTATTAAAAGCATTAACAATTTCTATATCACTCGAAAATTCTGGTTTTACAATAATTGTCTTTATGTAACTAATAATTTTTTCCTGGTAACCATTCTCAATAGAATTTACATATGCGATTTTTCCCTGTATTTGATTATTAACATCATAGTTCTTCGTTTTAATTGAATTATAGATTTGTGATCTAATAATTCTTTTAAACTGCTTATCAACATGAACTTCTTCGTTGTTTATTGTAATTCCAGTAACTGTTTTCTTAACGTCATTGGATAAATATCTTGTCTTTTTTTCATTAATATTGAATCCTTCTTCTGTAACAATATACTTCACGAATTTTTCTACTCTATTGAGTAAAATTCTATTATTTGATGAGAAGGTCAAATCATCGGCATAACGTGTATAAACAATATCTTTCCTGCTACAATACCCATTTAATCTTGCGTCCAGATGGTAACAAACCAAATTTGCGATATATGGTGAAGTTACAGCCCCCTGTGGAAGAACACCTTCAAAAGTGCATAAGTTAGTTAAAACAGCAGCTACTTTACTTCCATAACCTATATTACAAAACAACTTAAAAACCTGTTTTTCCGTAATTGTTCCAAAGAAATTAGTTATATCCATCTCTAACAGAAAAATATTCTTTTTATGAAATTCTGCATTTTCCTTTAGACCATTTTTCCCTGGAACAAAGGCCATAGCTTGTCCTGAAACATTTATTTTCTCAAGTATTTCAGTTAATATCCATTTCTGAATTACTTTTAACGATAAACATGGTACATATAAAAATCTTGTTGTCTTGTCTTTTTTAAGAATTTCTTTTTCATGGTAACAATAATGCTTTTGATATGTCAAAAAATATAGCAATTGTTTTGTTAATGAAAGTTGTTCTGATAAATGTTCAAATGAACTAATTACTGGCACACCTAATGTTTTCAAAATAACCGTATTTCCTATATTCAAATAAATCACCTCATTCTTACTCAGTATGTTTTCGGGTAAAACAACGGGGGAGTTTCACTATTGTGGAAGTTCACCGTTGTTTTAGCTGATGGCATGTAATTATTATTCTTATGAGGTCGAAACGACCCCCAGTTGCTATGTAATGCATATTAACAACAAATCTAAGAATGAGGTGATTTATAGAACATATTATACATTAATTCGACTCTTATTCTATCACACGTCCCACTTGTTGTACAGCCATCAATCATCTTTCCCATGGACTCAAAGCCTTTTCTGGTCAACTGATAAGAAGAATATTTTTGTCCTGTAATTTTAACAATTTGCTGATCTTGAAAAAGTAATTTCAATGCCGCATTAAAAAGAATCTTAAAGTCTTTATGATTAATGCCCTCTTCCTCTGAAATATATGTAATCATTCCAACTAATTCCTTTGAATTTAAGGTCTTAAAATAGTAAAGTATAAGCTGAATATAATAATGCATTCCAACAATAGTTGATAAATTTATCATATTGGTTTTTTCGTTTTCCTTATTTATCTTATTCTTGTCCCTAATATTTTTTGATAGCCGATTTACAAAATCCTCTACATCTTTACCATATTCAACAACATTTACTTTATTTCTTTTCTTCAAATACTTAATCGGACCAAGCATAATAAAACTTTTATCCTTTGTCCTTTTTTTATCAACAGATGCAATTACTTTATCAACGGTATATTCATTATTTGTAAATGCTCCTAACTCTACCAACGAACCTGCACTTTCACATACGATTACTATCATATGCGAATTGTTTGCCAAAAACTGCTCATAGCTTAACAAATCAGCGTCCTTAGTTTTGTTTAAAACTTCAATTAACAAATCTTCTGGATAAAAGATTTTATATGGTTTGTTCCAGTAATATTTTCTTTTTTCATTTTCGAGTAAAGGGCGTATCTTATCCCTTAAGGATTTACCGTTCTTATTACTTGCACCACCACATAAAAAAACAACTATATATTGTTCTTCAAATTTGCAGTAAACATCTGAGTATATTTCTTTTAGTATTTTACGAATATCAGATTTTATCTCTATATTTGCGCCTTTATCCACTTTCATCACCTTTGCTTTTTATCTTAATTATGATACACCAAATTTTCTCATCAATTCATCATCACTTCGTATTTTGTTTTCTACCCAAGGCTGTAAAAAAAACTTAATTCTTGGATCTGGCATAGATACTAAATGGGTTTGACCTGCTGGTGTTATTATTCCGAAATGTTGTAATTCGATTACCAGTCCATCATTCACAGGCAATTCCAAAGTATGTGTTCTCTCCTGTAAAAAAGCATTTACTATCATAACTTTGTCTCTACTCATATTCCTCAAATATTTTAATTGTCCTTCAGCTACTTTTTTATCCAATCTTTTATCATAAAAAAAATGATATATTTTTAGAACAAGTAGTATAGTGAGAATTGACAAGGATACAATAAAAATTATTCCAATAGTAAAACCATATTTATCCCTAAATTCAATCATATAGAGTTTGTTAATAACTTTGTCTGGTAACAGCAATAATATTCCACTTGCTACTGCTAATGCTCCCAATATATATGGTGGAAGCTTAAGAAAATCCACAAAATCCTTCATATTTTATCCCATCTGTATTATGACTTCACCTTCATAATATCTCCCAATATCCATTTCTATTAGTTCCATGCCGTGTTACTTTATTATCATCTTTCAGTTTCTTCATATAATATTTAACCTGACTTGATGACCATCCCAATAACTCTACAATCTCTTTTGTTTTAATATCAGGCTTTTCTGCTAATAATTTTATTAATCTTTCTTCAAGATTGTCTGCATTTTGGTTCAATTGGTCTGATTGGTCTAATTCTTTTGATTTATTCAGACCATTCAAACCATTCTCTTTTTTGTTTAACGAATCATATGAATATTCCTCATCCAACGGAACAATTATTCGGAAAACATCTCCTTCAATAAACTCAGGCTCTTGCCCCGAGTAATACCTTGAGTACTTAAACAGATTTCTTACTCCAGATCCAAGTCTATCTGACCAACCAATATTTCTAAAAAATGAAGCTATAATTGGATTTTTAGGATTAGGTTCCATATTCTCAGGTGTAATCACTCCATCTCCTGCGGAACGACTAGCATTTTCTGTATACATTCTTTTCTTCTCGATAACAAATTTTGCAGTATACGAACTGGTAAATTCTCTATGAATTAAAGTGTTCCCTATCATTTCTCGTGTAATAATATTCCGCAAATTCTTACGTTCCGTTCCTTCCAGGAAAAATTTATCCGGCAAATGCTTTCTAGCAAAATCCATTAACTGATCGTAGCTTTCAATTAAATTAGTTCTTACAGTTTCTCTGTCATCATATCTATCTACATTAATCTTTCTTACAAGTGCATCTGTTTCATATGCTGGGCAAATATCTCTAATCGCATCATCTTTTCCAAGAAGCATAACTGCAGCAAGATTATATCCCTTTTCTCCGGTGGCTCGGTCTGTCCCGTAAAGCCCTGCACTTCTTAAAAGTTCCTCATCACTCATTGATTCCCAACCATGTATGCCTTCTATACTATTTGTAGCCATCTTTCTGATACGAGGTAATAAGTCTAATCTCAAATCATCTATTGATACATATGGGAAAATCCTCTTTTCAGTAAAAATACTTTGTTTACGAATGTACATAGATGCAAGCTGTGATGTCGCAGTTACTTTTACATCAGAATCATCTACTCTATCATAGATTTCCTTTTTAAAACTGTGAACTTCTGCACTTACTGGAACATGCACATGTATAATTGTTTTTCCCACGTACTGAATAATTTCAGGAACAAGATAAATCGTCGGTGAAAACATGATTGGATTACTAATGACTTTAATAAAATTCTTAATCATATCTCCAGCTGCTTTTTCTGGAACACCTATTACTGTACTGTCGTTTAAGACACCCATGAAAATGTCACCGCCAAATCTATTCAGAAAAGAGCAGACACTTTCGTAAACATCATTTTCTATACCGTTTCCACAACGCTTAAATTCCACAGCAATTGTTTCTCCAACTTGTAAAATTGATTCAAATTTTTGCTTGTCCATAGTCTTAACTCACCTCCACAATCGTATTTACTAACTTAAAATTATTCAACAATATTCAAATGGTATTTCTTTGCTCTCATCCCAAATGCATATTCTGTACCTTCCATAACATCACATATTTCTTTTCGTATCACTTCATTATCCAACGTTCCTTCTGCTTTAATCTTAACATAACGACTGTCTGAATCCATTGATGTAATGTATTCAGCGTCTCCATTTACAGGAATATTGGCATTATGCGTTACAACAATAATTTGGCGATTCTGCTTTGCACTTTTCAAACGTTTGACCACTAAATCATACACTAATCGATTATCCAGATCATCTTCTGGTTGGTCGAGCAATAATGGGCGGTTACCATAAGCAAGAATAAAAGTTAAAATTGCTGTTGTCTTTTGTCCCGCCGAAGCCGAAGATAATGGAATAAAACTTCTACCTCCCTCCGGTTTATAACTTACTTTTAATTCATCTTTTGGAAGAAAAGTTATCATTTTATCAAATTGCATATCATCCAATCCCTTTATTGCTTTTCTAAAATAACCTGAAACTTCCTTTTCATCGTTGCCATCTCTTATTCTTGTTATTAGTTCTCTAAAATAATTGATATCTTTTTTCCCAAATACAGTACTTTTTAAAGTCGATATATCTTCATTTATATTTGAACTATCCCTCTTTTGAGTAATACTTTTTATTGTTTCTTCAAATGAATCAGCATTTCCATGGTTAAGAAGTTCTATCTTTACATTATCTTGATTACCAATTACCGATTCAATAAAATTCATTCTTAATGTACGTATTGCGGAAAAATATGAATCATATTCAAAATAAATTTCTTGTTTTTCTCTCTGTAATTTTTGTAGACCTTCTTTTGCCTTTGCGACAGTATCTATTTCTTCTTGCTTTTTCTTTTTCAAATCGAGTAATTCGTCAAGTTTATTGATCTGAATTCCTGATTCATGTAATTTAGTACACGCTTCATCATATGCTAAATTATTAGCCATTTTCTTTGTATGCCAATTACTCTTCTCAACTTCAACCAATATTTTCTCTTTCTGCGCCCTTATCTCTGAAATACTATTTTTTATAAATTCTATGCTCTTAGCTACATTTTCCTTTCCCTGTGTAATAAGATCAAATAACTCTGCTGCATTTACTAATTCACTAGCATCAACTTCTGGAATAATTGCAGTAGAAGTTGCACTGTCTAACTCATCAGCTATTAATGAAATTCCCTCCAAGAAATCACTTAATGTTTTTTCTTCCTTCAAGTATTTCTGTTTATAATTGACAAGTTCTGCAATTCCACTCTTTTTATATTGATTGATTTGCTCATCATAATCACTCAATTCTGTACGTAATTTTCCCTCTTTATCTATTGCCGCCTGTGTTGTCCTTATTTCTGCCATTTTAGCCAACAGATTATCGTATACAATCTGTTGTTTATTTAAAACATTCTCCATTTCTGGAATATCTGCATCTATGATTTTTAATAAAGCATCTGGTTCTTTTGCAATTTCAAATATTTGTTTCTGAGTATATACTTGTACCCTAAAAAAATCTAAATAATTTGAGTCCTCAATTTCTTCCCATGCATTCTTATTTTCATCATATTTGTAGATACTTTGAAATTGATCGCTCATATCTTTTATGGAATTTACATTTACCTTGTATAGCAATTCATTCCTAACAATAATAATCTCAACATTTGATTTTGAGTCAAAAATTCCTGTATCATCTTTATTGTTATGTATTTTATAAAATTTATCCTGTTCTTTTTTTATTTCATCTAATGCATATGTATTAAGAGATGAGAGTCCACCCGCCATTATTCTAATAATTGAAGATTTCCCGCTTCCTCTTCCTCCGATTATCGCATTTAGTTGTGGATTAAATTCCACATTCAATTCTTTGTAAGGATTAATAATTGCATTTTCTACTTTAATAGACTTAATCCACATATCTGGCGTAACTTCTGGAACCAAGTCTGTCTGTTCTTTTAATTTAAGTCGCATATCTTCTGATAATAAAGCTTGTCTAACGCTTTCTAAATCAGGATTTTTATCCATTTTTATCCATGTATATGTTTTCCCAATACCCCATAATCCATGTTTAGCCTCTCCACTTGAACATGGGTTATCAGAAAATGAAAGTATTGGTATATTGGCCTTTATTGCGCGATTATACGTCTTTTTCCAAGCTTCTGCAGTTTCAATTGATATTTCACCTTCATATTTTTTATTTAAAGAAGCAATCATGTCATCCTTGTTTTTACTAACATTAAATTCTTCCCATATTGGTCGATTAACAACTTGAACAGCATCGATATATTTTCTATCTAATATTTTTTCAACATTCGCTGCACTCATAGAATTAATACCTGCATACTCATCAATATGTGCAGCTATAACAAGTGCTCCTTTTTCTTTTGCTGTTATACATGCGTCAAAAATACCCGTTGATGTTCCAATGCTCTTTCCTACAATTTCTGAATCAATATCAATTTTACTCAGATAATCCCTTACCACATCCGATGTTTTATTTGAATCGAAGATTACAAGTATATGTATTTTGGTTGAGTCACATGTTACCTCTACTCCTGGAAAAACTACAATTCCATTCTTTTCTCCTAACTCCTTCATCTTGTCTATAGCCCGGTAATCATTATGATCTGTAACTGCTATACAATTTAATCCATTAAGTTTTACCTGGTCAATCCATTGTTCCTCGCTATCTGCTTTCTCCTTATAACAATCGCTTTTCATTGTATGTAGATGGAAATCGCATTTATACCATCGTGTCCCTACAAAATCTATCATACTCGCCACCCCTTTCAAATAAAATACCCAAATAAAAGAATTTCACCAACTGTTAAGCAACTATAGCTTCCACACCTTTATAGCTTCATCACATAACCATTTTGCTCGACTTTTGATTTCATCTTCGTTCCAATCTGATTTATCTAACGCGTCATGTAATGTAATCAGTCCAGATGCACATATTTTTAATCCTGGCTTATCTTTCTTTCCTGTCTTCTTAGTAGACCAATCGGCATCTCTTACTGATGAATTTAAAGATTGAGGAATTATTGCAAGGTTTCCAAGTGTTAATA
>CAZQTM010000096.1:0-7471 GCA_964595855.1 uncultured Lachnospiraceae bacterium
ATATAATAATCTCTATTAAGCCATTTGGTTTACAGCTTTTGCAAGGCGGGATACTTTTCTGGAAGAAGTATTTTTATGATAAACTCCCTTGGAAGTAGCCTTATCAATAGTTGTAGTGGCTTCTAATAAAGCAGCCTTTGCAGCTTCTTTGTCCTGAGCACCAATTGCAGTGTTTACCTTCTTAATGGAAGTTTTTACACCTGATTTGATAGCTTTATTTCTCTCTGCATTTGCTCTGCTTACTAAAATTCTTTTTTTTGCGGATTTGATATTAGCCAAGATCTATACCTCCTAAAATTACAAAATAATATGTTACTGGTAAGTGATACATCAAAGCCGGACACGGACGATTTAATGTAAACACGCATAAATTATTGTATTGCATTCAGTATTTAATGTCAATACTTATTTTCATACATAATTTCTTTTGTAACTGTAAAAAATAGTTAAAGGATGCATAAGATATTATAGTCAATTGGAGAGGACGGAATATTATGGCTTACTTTCAGGTAAGAACAGATCTTGCTTTGGAGGCAAGAGAATTTATCGAAGAAGCAGATGGTGATACCCGTGGCGTTATTGCGGAGGAATACCAGGTAGAAGATTGTGATGTACAAGTAACCAAAGTTATGATTACTACCAAAAATGGCGCAAAAGCAATGGGTAAACCAATTGGGACATATATTACCCTTGAAGCCCAGGGGTTAATGGAACCCGATGAAGGTTATCACAGAGAAGTGTCAAAGGTTATTGCCGGTCAAATAAAAGAGCTATTAAAAAGTCCTGAAAAAGAAAAATCAATTTTAGTTGTAGGACTTGGAAATATTGACGTAACGGCAGATGCATTAGGACCGGAAGTAGTAAATAATCTTTTGATAACAAGGCATATGATTCTGCAATTCGGAAAAGCTGCTTATGACAAAGAGAAGGTCAATAAAATTAGTGCTATCATACCCGGAGTAATGGGAAAAACTGGGATGGAAAGTGCAGAGATCGTAAAGGGTATTGTTGCAGAAACTACACCCGATGTTGTTGTAGTAATAGATGCACTGGCAGCACGTAATACTAAGAGACTGAATCGTACCATTCAGATAACCAATACAGGAATCCACCCTGGGTCCGGTGTTGGAAATCACAGAGATGCTATGACGCAGGAGAGTTTGGGAGTACCTGTTATTGCGATAGGAATTCCAACAGTTGTGGATGCCGCAACGATTGTAAATGATGCAATTGAAAGAATTAAAAAAGAATTGGACCAAAAAGAATTATTATTTTCCGGTCAGGGAACAGGAACATTGTCAGAACTAAATAACATGTATGTAACATCAAAAGATATTGATGCTACAATAAAAAGACTTAGTTTTACTGTTTCAGAAGGTTTAAATATGGCATTTGAAATAGCGTAATAGGAATGAAAGTTATTAGTAACTGCATATATTTGTCTATGAACGCAAAAAAAACTTTAATGGGATGGATCAAAATAATAGTCTGCCTGATGTTTTTCATAACGGTAATTTTTATATTAAGACCAACCGTAGTGGAACAGAAAAAATCATGGTGGACCAATGTAAGGGAAGAGTTGGAACAAGTGATGGAGAGAGAAATCATTGGAACCCACCTTCCCGTTTTTTTGTATGCCGAAACAGATTATAATCTGGCAGAGATATCAAGAAGTATTTTATTAGAGAATACTCCGGTACTTCAAAGTATAAAAGATGAACAAAAAATTGTGGTTGCGACCCAGTCTGATCATGCGATTGATGAGATAATTCGAAGTGAGGGATCGGATGAAGATAATGACTATAGCCAGGATCTTTCCATGAAACAGGACAGCGAGGGAATTCTCCACCTTTCTAATGATATGCAGGAGCATTTAAAAGAAGAAAATGAATTAGCAAAAAATGATGGAGAAGAGAAAGATGGTGAAGAAGAAAAATCAGATCTCTTTGTTGCGGCTAACGAAAAGCAACAGGAATATCAGTGGGATTACTATTCGACTATGGATAATATTGTGAAAGACTTTTATGCGATAGATTCAACTACAAACTTAAAGGAAAACGAATTGTCTATTGAAAAACTGATAAAGTCGGATATGACATTAAAAGGAGATAATAGCAAACCTCAAATACTTATCTATCATACACATTCACAGGAAGCATTTGCAGATTCTATACCGGGAGATCCCTCGACTACCATAATGGGTGCTGGAGAGCAGCTTGCCACATTACTAAGGGATAAGTATGGATTTAATGTGATTCATCATACAGGAGAATATGATGTTGAAGCAAGGGATTATGCATATTCCTATGCTCTACCTAAAATAGAGCAGTTATTAGATGAAAACCCTAGTATTGAAGTTGTTATTGATCTTCATCGTGATGAAGCAAAAGAAGATAACAGGCTTGTTACAGACGTAAATGGCAGACCGACTGCAAAGTTTATGTTTTTTAATGGACTTAGCAGGACGAAAAAACAGGGTGATATAGAATATTTAAGTAATCCATACATACAGGAAAACATGGCATTTTCCTTTCAGATGCAGGTCCTTTGCAATGAGTATTACCCTGGTACAACAAGACGTATTTATTTAAAAGGATATCGTTACAACATGCACTTGCGTCCAAAGACTTTATTAGTTGAAATGGGGGCACAGAATAATACAAGGGAAGAGATATGGAATGCACTGGATATTCTGGCAGATGTATTAAATAAGGAATTAACGGGTGTTGACCGCTAGATTTTGCTTTGATATACTGCTAATTAGACTAAACGATTATTTTAAGAAATATAGCTAATGAAGAGTAATCTGGGAGGAACTCAATGTCTCATATAGATCAATCAAAGATAAGAAATTTTAGTATAGTTGCACATATAGATCATGGCAAATCAACCCTTGCTGACAGAATCATTGAAAAAACAGGACTGCTGACCAGTAGAGAAATGCAGGAGCAGATCCTGGATAATATGGATATTGAAAGAGAACGTGGAATTACCATAAAGGCACAGGCTGTAAGAACAGTTTATAAGGCTTTGGATGGAAATGAATATATATTCAATCTGATCGATACCCCTGGGCATGTTGACTTTAATTATGAAGTCAGCAGGGCACTTGCTGCATGTGATGGTGCCATTCTTGTTGTGGACGCAGCACAGGGAATTGAAGCACAGACGTTAGCCAATGTGTATCTGGCACTTGATCATAATCTTGATGTCTTTCCTGTCATTAATAAGATTGACTTGCCTAGTGCAGAACCAGGGAGGGTCATTGATGAAATAGAAGATATCATTGGAATTGAAGCAAAGGATGCTCCATTAATCAGTGCAAAAAATGGCATTGGTATAGAAGAGGTTTTAGAGCAGATTGTGAAGAAAATTCCGGCACCAAAAGGTAATCCGGATGCTCCGCTTCAGGCACTAATTTTTGATTCACTGTATGATTCTTATAAGGGTGTTATTATTTTCTGCCGTGTTATGGAGGGCAGTGTAAACAGAGGAACCAGAATAAAAATGATGGCTACCGGAGCAAACGCAGAGGTAGTAGAGGTTGGATATTTTGGCGCCGGACAATTTATTCCTTGTGATGAATTGTCGGCCGGCATGGTTGGTTATATTACAGCATCCATTAAGAATGTGAAAGATACTACTGTGGGAGATACCGTTACGAGTGCGGACAATCCGTGCAAATCACCGTTACCCGGCTACAAAAGGGTGAATTCTATGGTGTACTGCGGCCTGTATCCGGCCGATGGTGCAAAATACCCTGATTTACGTGATGCCTTAGAAAAACTACAACTAAATGATGCTTCCTTGCATTATGAGCCAGAAACTTCAGCAGCACTGGGATTTGGTTTTAGATGCGGATTTTTAGGACTGCTTCATCTTGAAATCATTCAGGAACGATTGGAAAGAGAGTACAATTTAGACCTTGTAACCACAGCTCCGGGTGTTATATATAAAGTATATAAGACAAACGGCGATATGATTGAACTAACAAATCCATCTAATTTACCTGACCCGTCTGAAATTGATTATATGGAGGAGCCTATTGTTACTGCTGAAATTATGGTAACAACAGAATTTATTGGTGCTATCATGGGCCTTTGCCAGGAGAGAAGAGGAAGACATCTGGGGATGGAATATATTGAAGATACAAGAGTTCTATTAAAATATGAACTTCCGTTGAATGAAATCATTTATGACTTCTTTGATGCTTTAAAATCCCGCTCAAAAGGGTATGCTTCATTTGATTATGAGTTAAAAGGATATGAACGGTCAGAGCTTGTTAAACTGGATATTTTGATTAATAAAGAAGAAGTGGATGCACTTTCTTTTATTATTCATAAAGACAATGCGTATGAACGAGGAAGAAAAATGTGTGAGAAGCTAAAGGATGAGATACCAAGGCAGTTATTTGAAATACCGATACAGGCAGCAGTCGGTGGAAAGGTAATTGCGAGAGAAACCATTAAAGCGATGAGAAAGGATGTACTTGCAAAATGTTATGGCGGTGATATATCAAGAAAGAGAAAACTGCTGGAAAAACAAAAAGAAGGAAAGAAGAGAATGCGTCAGGTCGGCAATGTAGAAATTCCGCAGAAAGCATTCATGAGTGTATTGAAACTTGATGAAGATTGATAAGAAAGAATTAAGTGTCTATATTCATATTCCATTTTGTAAAAGGAAATGCCTTTACTGTGATTTCCTTTCTGCGCCTAGCGATAGGACAGAAAGGGAGAACTATGTAAAGGCATTATTATGTGAAATAAAAAATGAATCTAAACATTTTAAGGATTCTAGTGTAACAACTATTTTTTTAGGAGGAGGAACCCCATCTCTTTTGACTGGTGGACAGGTAAAACTTATTATAGACCAGGTCAGAAGGTGTTTTCATGTTTCTTTATCTGCTGAGATTACAATAGAAGTAAACCCAGGAACGGTTACAACAAAAAAACTGGAGATGTATAGGAAGGCTGGTGTTAACCGGCTAAGTATTGGTCTGCAGTCGACACATAATGATGAATTAAGGGCATTAGGGAGAATTCATACTTTTGGACAATTTCTTAAGACCTTCGAATCATCAAGAAAAATGGGCTTTCAAAATATTAATGTGGATTTGATGTCAGCGTTACCGGGACAGAATATGGAAACATATACAGATACCTTGCAAAAGGTATTAGATTTAAATCCGGAACATATTTCAGCCTATAGCTTAATTATTGAAGAAGGAACTCCATTTCATGAGTGGTATGGAGAGATTGCAAAACCATCCAATATGCATTCACCTTTACCGGATGAAGACACAGAACGGAAAATGTATGATACGACCAAAAGAATGTTGAAGGAATATGGATATCATAGATATGAAATCTCAAATTATTCAAAAAAAGGGTATGAATGCCGACACAACCTTTCCTACTGGACTGGGAAAGATTATGTCGGATTCGGTACCGGTGCTGCATCATACTTTAATGATGTACGATACAGCAATTTGAGAGATACTAAAAAATATATAGAGAAGATGAAGGAAGGGGGTATTGGCTCTAGTATAAAAGAAAATATTCTTCATCTAAGTAAAAAGGATAAAATTGAGGAATACATGTTTGTTGGACTTCGCTTATGCAAAGGAGTAAGTATCAGTAATTTTCAAAAGCAATTTGATAACAGTATGAATGATGTTTATGGGAGCATATTAGAACGTTTAAGCGACAAGAAATTATTGAGTTTTCAGGGTGACTATGTTAGACTGACGAAAAGAGGAATGAACCTAAGCAATTACGTCCTTGCAGAATTTTTACTGGATATTTGATTGCTTTTCATATTCATTCCGAAGCTTTTCAAGCGCTTTCTTTTCGATGCGGGATATATAACTTCGTGATATCCCAAGCATTTTCCCAATTTCTCTTTGTGTAATTTCCTCCCCACTTATTAGTCCATAACGTAATGTAATGATCTCTTGTTCCCTTTCATTTAAACATTTGTTAATGATACTTTGGAGTTTTCCAATGTTATGATCTGTCTCCATCCGATCGACAATATCTGTCTGTTCATGTTCAATCACATCCAAAAGACTGATTTCATTGCCTTCCCGGTCAGTGCCAATCGGTTCATATAACGAGATTTCACGAGAGGTTTTTTTTCTGGCACGCAGCATCATAAGCAGTTCATTATCAATACATCTTGCAGCATAAGTTGCTAATTTTGAGTTTTTGGATGCGTCATAAGATATCACTGCTTTTATGAGACCAATTGTACCAATTGAGATCAGGTCTTCCATATCAACATCTGTATTCTGATATTTTTTTGCAATGTGTGCGACAAGCCTAAGATTTCGTTCTATCAGAATCCGTTTGGCTTCTTGTGACTCCTCACTTGTTCCATGAAGAAGAAGCTTAAGATAATTTTCTTCTGCTTCTTTAGATAATGGCTGTTGAAAAGTTTTCAAAAGGAGCCTCCAAAGTCAATTTATATATTCTATGAGAAGCGGACAATGAAAGTGCCTTTCCCAGTCGCGACAGGAAAAATAAAATAAAGTAGTTTATCCTATAAATTCATGATAAAATATAGGTGTTAGTACAAAAGAAATGATGAGGAATGAAGGTATGGCAAATATAAAGGAAATACTTAGAACAGCCTGGGAAAATAATGCTTCCGATGTTCATATCACTGTTGGAATTCCGCCAAAGATGAGAGTTAATGGCAGATTAATTGCGATGCCATATGACAAAATGCTTCCGGCAGATACGATGAGAGTATTAGATAGTATTATGACTGACATTCAGAAAGAAAGGTTTGAAGAACGGGGGGAATATGATTTTTCTTATTCTATTCCGGAAATGGGACGTTATCGTGTGAATGCTTATAAGCAAAGAGGTACGGTTGCCATGGCACTCCGCCTTGTAAGCTCAGATATCCCTTCGCCTGAAAAACTTGGAGTACCGGTTTCGGTTATTGATCTTTATAACAGGAAAAGAGGACTTGTTCTTGTTACAGGGCCAACCGGGAGCGGTAAATCAACTACCTTAGCAGCTATTATTGATAAAATCAACCATAACAGGGATGCTCATGTTATTACTTTGGAAGACCCTATCGAATACTTACATAGACATGATAAGTCTATTGTTAACCAACGTGAGATTGGACTTGATTCACAATCCTATGCCAATGCATTAAGGGCAGCATTACGTGAAGACCCGGATGTTATTTTGGTTGGAGAGATGCGTGACTTTGAGACAATATCAGTTGCTATTACAGCAGCTGAGACAGGACATCTTGTATTATCAACTCTTCATACGATAGGTGCAGCCAGTACCGTTGACCGTGTCATTGATGTTTTTCCACCCCACCAACAGCAACAAATAAGAGTTCAGCTTGCCAACGTTTTAGAAGCTGTTGTTTCACAACAACTGCTTCCAACCGCAGATGAAAAGGGAAGAGTTGCAGCATTTGAAGTACTGCATACTACTAATGCCGT
>CAZQTM010000097.1:0-7386 GCA_964595855.1 uncultured Lachnospiraceae bacterium
AGAGGAAGAGGAATCTTCCTCTATTATTGTTTTAGTTTTTATTATTTTATTCATCGTAGTGGAAATAGGGTTGATTGCATTTGGAACATATATTATGATGAAGAAAGAGAAAATCGTAGAATAGGATATTCCTAATAATACAGACTGAGAGGAAATATGAAAACAGAGATAATAAAAAAATTTGAAGATATTTTTGGTGATTGCAGAGGAGTAACAGTATATTTTGCACCTGGTCGTGTCAATCTTATCGGTGAACATACAGATTATAATGGTGGACATGTATTTCCTTGTGCATTGTCTATTGGAACATATGCAGCTGTAAGAAAAAGAAATGATAGAAAACTATTTTTTTATTCCATGAATTTTGAAGATAATGGTGTTGTGGAATCGAATCTTGATGACATGATTCCAAGTGAAGCAGCAGGGTGGACGAATTATCCCAAAGGAGTAATCTGGGCTTTTGATAAACGAGGTATGAAAGTAGATAAAGGGATGGATATTTTGATATATGGAAATATACCAAATGGTTCCGGATTATCATCTTCTGCTTCATTAGAGGTACTTACAGGTTATGCACTCAAGAATGAATTTAATTTCTCAGTAACAAATATAGAAATTGCTCTGATTGGACAATACTCAGAAAATAATTTCAATGGAATGAATTGTGGTATTATGGATCAATTTGCATCTGCTATGGGGAAAAAGGATCATGCCATCTTCTTAAATACAGCGGATCTTTCCTATGAATATGCTCCAATCAAGCTAGCTAATGCAAAAATTGTAGTAACTAACAGTAATGTAAAGCATTCATTGGTGGGATCCAGTTACAACGATAGAAGAAGAGAATGTGAAGAAGCTTTGCAAGACCTTCAAAAAGTTGTAGAAATACAGTCACTGGGAGAACTTAATGAAGAACAGTTTTTGAAATTTTCTTATGCCATTAAAGACAAAACTTTATTAAAAAGAGCAAAACATGCAGTACTTGAAAATCAAAGAACAATTCAAAGTGTAGATGCATTAAAGAGTAATGATCTTCTCACATTTGGAAAATTAATGAATGAATCCCATGTATCTTTACGGGATGATTATGAGGTATCCTGTGATGAGATTGATATACTTGTTGATGAGGCATGGAAAATTGATGGCGTGATTGGATCAAGAATAACAGGCGGCGGTTTTGGTGGCTGTACGGTTAGTATTGTGAAAGATGATGCAATTGAGAATTTCATGGAGAAAGTTGGAAAGACTTATAAAAATAGAACGAATAAGGAGGCTAGTTTTTACATGGTAGAGATTGGAGATGGGCCTCGCATTATTTAATATATACTTGAGAGACTTAAATAATAAAATGATTAATCTTTCAAAATTGATTGTAAATAATAATATTATAAGAGATAATAAGGAATTAAAAAGGATAGTGTAGGAAATATGCTTGATGGCATATTTTTCACACATGAATTAAGGAGTAGTATGTATCAGGCAAATGGAAAACGATATGAGGATATGGAGTATTTTCGATGTGGGAAAAGTGGAATTAAGCTCCCCAGGGTTTCTCTGGGTCTTTGGCATAATTTCGGCTCTGTTGATTCATATGAAAATCAAAAACAGATCATTCGTGAAGCATTTGATTATGGAATAACACATTTTGACTTAGCTAATAATTACGGACCTGTATATGGTAGTGCTGAAACAAATTTTGGTAGAATAATGAAGGAAGATATGCAACCATATCGTGATGAGATGGTTATCTCAACTAAGGCAGGTTATGATATGTGGCCTGGACCATATGGAAACTGGGGCTCACGTAAATATTTGATGGCAAGCCTTGATCAGAGCCTGCAAAGGATGGGATTAGAATATGTAGATATATTTTATCATCATCGTCCGGATCCGGAGACACCGCTAGAAGAGACAATGGATGCGTTAAGTGATATTGTACATCAGGGAAAGGCATTGTATGTAGGAATATCTAATTATCATACCAAGGAAGCCAAAAGGGCAATTGAACTGCTTCGTAAAAATGGTACACCATGTCTGATTCACCAGGCAAGATATAATATGCTTGACAGGTGGGTTGAAGAGGATGGCCTGTTATCTATGCTTGAAGAACAGGGTACAGGTGTAATCTGTTTTTCACCACTTGCACAGGGATTACTGACAGACAGGTATAAGGATGGAATACCGCAGGATAGTAGAGTGCGCAAAAGTATCTTTTTATCAGAGGAAAAACTGACAGAGGAAGTTGTTGGTAAAACAGAAAAACTTCGTATCATTGCGCAAAGAAGAGGACAGACACTGGCAGAAATGGCGCTAGCCTGGATATTACGTGGAAATCATGTGACCTCAGTTCTGATTGGTGCTAGCCGGGTTAGTCAGTTACAGGATAATTTAAAATGTCTTGATAATCTGGAATTTTCAGAAGATGAGCTCTTAGAAATTGATAGAATATTAGAATAAATGTATTTTAGGAGGAAATGTATGTCTATATTAGTTACAGGTGGAGCGGGATTTATTGGAAGTCATACTGTTGTAGAACTTCAGAACGCAGGTTATGACGTAGTTGTTTTGGATAATTTATGTAATGCAAGCAGAAAAGCTTTAGACAGGGTTGAGAAAATAACAGGTAAGAAAGTTACTTTTTATGAAGCTGATATCCGTGATGAAAAAGTTCTACAAGACATATTTGATAATGAAAAAATTGATAGTTGTATTCATTTTGCAGGACTGAAGTCGGTTGGAGAATCTGTTTCCAAACCACTCGAATATTATGAAAATAATATTTCAGGTACATTGAACCTCTTAAGTGTTATGAGAAAAAATGGTTGCAAGAACATCATTTTTTCTTCCTCTGCAACGGTTTATGGGGACCCTGCGTTTATTCCAATAACGGAGGAATGTCCAAAGGGCGTTTGTACTAATCCTTATGGCTGGACAAAATCTATGCTGGAACAAATTTTAACGGATGTACAAAAAGCTGATCCAGAATGGAATGTAGTATTACTTCGTTACTTTAATCCAATCGGTGCACACAAAAGTGGTACAATCGGAGAAAATCCAAATGGAACACCTAATAATCTTATGCCATATGTAACGCAGGTAGCAGTAGGAAAACTAAAGGAACTGGGTGTATTTGGCGATGACTATGATACTCCGGATGGAACTGGGGTAAGGGATTATATTCATGTTGTTGATTTGGCTTTGGGACATGTGAAGGCATTGAAAAAAGTAGAAGAAAAAACAGGTCTTTGTATTTATAACCTGGGAACCGGTCATGGATATAGCGTTCTTGATATCGTAAAAAATTTTGAGAAAGCCACAGGAGTTAAGATTCCATACGCAATAAAGCCAAGAAGACCAGGCGATATCGCTACCTGTTATTCAGATGTGACAAAAGCTAAAGAAGAACTGAATTGGGAAGCCCAGTATGATATTAAGGACATGTGTGAAGATTCTTGGAGATGGCAGAAGAATAACCCAAATGGTTATGACGATTAATATATTCTAAATATTTGTTAAAGAACTCGTTTGCACGCCGATGGGCAATTGGTATCTTCTTATTGTTGATCATTGTAATTTCTTTTTTGTTATAATTAATGTTTGTAATGTAATCCATGTTGACAATATAGCAACGGTGACACTGAAAGAATCTTTTATCTAAAGATTTTAGTACTTTTGCAAGCGAATATTGATAGCTTTTGCCTTCCTTTTTCGTAAAAATTTCAATTTCATGAGAATGATTAGAAGATGTTATGTAGTATACAGAATGAAAGTCAATAGAATAAATAAGACCAGATGTTTCAATTAGAAAATGATGTCTGGTCTTATTTTTTATGGAGCGAAAAGCGATAAGAGATTGATTGATACAGGACTTTATTAATACAGGTAACTGATTTAGACAATCTGTACACAGATAATCCATTAATTCAATATGAGAATGGAATATCATATTATAGTCACTAAGAGGCGATCCAAGTAATACAAGGAATCCTCTTGTATCATGTAGTCTGAGCTTTTTCATATTAACTATGATTTCTTCAAAAAAATGATCGCCAGTATCAATAAAATATAGACAGGAGGAGTTATATTTTTTCTGCTTGTCAAGCAAACAGGAAAAATTGCTGCCACAGAATACAGTTTCAATATCCCAATCTTCAAACAGTTTAGCATTATTACAGATTTCATAAATGTAACCTGCCAGACGGTCATTGCGTGAATATATGAGTATTGGTAACATGGCAACCCTCCTATATTAATCAACATTCATTAGGGAATAAGCACTAATGATGGATAACTGATTATACAATTGTTCTATGGAATATGAAACTTCACATTCTGCTTTGTTTATTGTAATTTCTTTTTCTTCAAATGCATTAAGATCAAACCAGTTGTCACTAAAAGTACAATCCAGGTCGGTAAAATCAAGATATACATTTTTTGCATATGCTTTTGAGGTAATAATAATTCTATAAAATTTCTTATCTTCTTTTATTTGAATTTTAATTTCTGGGTTCTGAAATGCAAAGTGTTTAAGGGGAACAAAGATACATGATGTCTGTGACAAGCGCCCAGTCTTGTCTAACAATTCATAAGAAAGATAAATTTCTCTTTTTTTATTGTAATCATTATTCCAGTATTGTGATATATCTATAAAAAAAACATCAGAACTTGAGAGGCAATTAACGGATACCTTTCGAGAATCTTTTTCTATAATATTAGATAAGGAGTCCCTTACTGAATAACAGATTTCACCTTCAAAAGGGGATACGGTCTCATTACTGATATTAAATAATATCTTGTGTTCATCAAATTGATTGATGGATAAAAGTACAGGTGAATAAAAATGTTTTGCATAATAATGGAGTGCCTTTTCACGTCCATAATAATCAATTCCAGACCATGAAATAACAGGATTTGAATCATTTAGTTGCCAGTATATTGACCCCATACACCTTCCACGGTTTCTACGCATATGTTCTACATTTGCACCGATTGCTTCAGCTTGAATAAGCTGTGTTGCATAGACTAACTGCTCCATATTCTTTGGATAGGGAGTGGATTCACTGATATAGTAGAGTAACTTTTTATTTCCTTCCTCACACTTCTGGTGAAGTTCCATAACAGGAGAAAAGAGATTTCGGTCTTGTTTTTCGGTAAAGGCACAAATTGTTTTCATAGATGGTAGGGATTCAAATCCATATTCAGAACAAAATCGGAAATAGTATTTAAAAAAGTCCTCCTTAGGACGCATACCATGCCAAACTTCCCAATAATGAGTATCTCCCATATCCTTACTATTTGGGTCATGAAAGCCACCACCTGAAGAAGGTGAAGAAGGCCAGTAAAATGTAGCGGGTGCAAATTCATGACATGCACTTGACAGAATATTCTCAAACTGTAGTAAGTAATCTTCCTTTAATTCCTCAATCTGTGGGATACCCCAGTCTATCCATGCCTGTTCCATTTCATTATTTCCACATAACACACCAAGGCTTGCATGATGGGCAAAACGTTTCAAATTATCGATGGCTTCTAAACGTACCTGTTCGCTAAAATCATTAGTCATTCGGTATACACCGCATGCATACATAAAATCTTCCCAGATAATTAAACCCATCTCATCACATAGATTAAAGAAATAATCTCTCGGATAATATCCACCACCCCATACACGAATACAGTTGAAGTTAGCATCTTTACATTTTTTGAGTAGGGACCTTGTTCTTTCTTCATTACAGTAAGGAATGATATTATCTTCTGGAACATAATCGGCTCCCATGGTAAATATTTTTGTTCTATTTACCATTAGGCAGAATTCAGAACCCCATTTGTCCTTCTCTTGGCTGACTGTAATTGTTCTCAGCCCAATTTTATAGGAACATTCATCCAGAATTAAAGTATCTGTGGATAATTGAATCAGTACGCGATAAAGCGGCTGGTTTCCATAACCATTTGGCCACCATAACTCTGGTGATTCTATATCTACTTTAAAATCATATATTGTTTTATCTTTTTGACATTCCTTAACCACAGATGCAATCAAGTTTTCCTTGTGGTCAAAAATAGTTATTTTTAATGACTGTGGCTCGTTTTTAAATAATTTTGTTATAATATTTCCTTTTACGGAAACGAAATCAGAGTGGTGTTCCTGATTAAAAAAAACATGATCAATTTTTCCGAAATTGTTGCAGATTATCTTAGGTAATATATAGATACCAATATCAGCTACAACTGGTCCCCAGTCCCAACCAAACATGTAATGTGCCTTTCTAAGATGTGGAAATCCAGGTAACGTTGGCGATGCGCTAAATAGTGGATCTTTCTTTTGCTTCTCTGCTATATATTTAAGCGGAGAATAAAAGTGAAAGATTAATGTATTACAGGAATTATTTAATATAGATTTTATATCGTAATCATATACACGGTGCATGTTTTCCACATGATCCAGTAATTGACCATTCAGATAGATATCCGCAAGGGTATCTATTCCTTCCAATCTCAGTAGTATTTCATCGTGAGTTAGGATTTCATTATTAACATTAAAGCGGCACACAAACTCATATTCTTTATTTGAATAATTTACATCTTTTAATTCATTTTCACGAAAATATGGAGATTCCATTTCTCCAGAGTTAATTAAGTTTGAGTAGACAGAGCCCGGAATGGTTGCATTTATGAATTCATGTCCTATTTCGTGTAGCTGCCAATTTTCATTGAGAGAGAGTTCCATAATCTGTTCCTTTCAGATATAATATAAATGTATTATACTTGAATGATGGATGAATACGCAACTGGACATATTTGATTTACATCAGTATTATTTTGATATTAGAAAAGAGGACAAATGGATAAACTTTACATTATTATTCCTGCATATAATGAAGAAGATAATATCAGGAATGTTATTAAAGACTGGTACCCAGTCATAGAAAAGTACAATGGAGATGGTGGGTCACGGCTTATAGTGATTGATGATGGTAGTACGGATGGAACTTATCAGATTTTAAAAGAAGAAAAGTGTGGAAGACCCTTGTTACATCCTTTACATAAATCTAATTCTGGTCATGGCGCAACAATATTATATGGTTACCAGTATGCAGTGATCAATGGAGCAGATTATATTTTCCAGACGGATGCAGACGGGCAGACATTACCAGAGGAATTTGGAGTATTCTGGGAAGAGAGAAATCAGTATGATATGATTATTGGGAATCGTAATCATAGGAAAGATGGAGTATCAAGAAAACTTGTTGCTTTCGTATTAAGAGTGACGATATTCCTGTGCTTTGGTGTGAAGATAATGGATGCAAATACCCCATATAGACTAATGAAAAGAAAAGCACTAAAAGAATTACTCGAAGATGTTCCAACAGATTTTAATCTGGCAAA
>CAZQTM010000098.1:0-1797 GCA_964595855.1 uncultured Lachnospiraceae bacterium
CTTCTAATTCTGGTACAACGACTCTTGATCTTGGCATAATTTCTTCCTCCTATAGCTTCCCATCTAATATTGGTAACACTGTTTCCTTCACTTTTATTTTTAGCCTACTAACCTTTTTGTGAATTGCTGAGCAATTAACACCCAGCTCATCTGCAATATCTGACACTTCGTATTCACCTCGAAGATATGCACACAGGAACCTGCGGTCCTCTTCCGGCAAAATCTGAAACTGCTTATTCAACAGCTGGTAATCTCTTCTCATATTTCTTAATATAGAAGCTTCTCTGATAAATTCCTGCTCCCGGTCCACTCCATCTAAAACTCCATTCGAGAAATCGCATTGGATAATCGCTTCTCTGGTAATCACATTATCAGTAGCTGCATTGCCTGTTGGATCACTGTAATGACCTGTTGACTGAACCCGAACTCCTAGATCTCCATGAGAGGCTTTATGATTAAAGCTTTTCTCATTCTCGATGAGGTAGAGCAGTCCTTCCGTTCTGCTATCCACGATTCCCAAGAAATTGGAATAATTCTTAAAAAGGATTTCGACCTTCGCTGGTGCATCTGCACTTGCATAAACCTTTATGATATTTGTATTAGCTGCCATCGTATTCCTCCTAACTTGAATGTGATGTAAGCTTTCGCAACCGGTTTGCTTGTTTCTTACAAGTGTTATTCTACGGCTTTCAATGGATGATTACGTTACCCAGATATTGAACTTCTATGGGTAAAAGTTAAAGGAGATTGAACTTTTAGAAGAATTCTTATCTTTTATAGAAGAAACACGGTCTTTTGACATCAAAAAAAGACCACTACATTTTCATGTAATGATCCTGGTAATAAGAAATTGATGCAGATTTATTCTGAAACCAAATTCACAAGATACCCTTCTAATACCTGATATCTTCTATATTTTTCTAAAGCTCTAATGACCTCATTTCTCATAAGCTTTTCTTCAATTGTCATATTAGAAAATTCTCGTTCTATAATTTCCTCATTGATATACGCATCTGTCTCCATATCATAGATTTCATCTAATAAAGCTTCGATATCTTCTTCAGGTGCATTGATGCTAAGAGAACAAGAAATATCCTTTACAAATCCAAGCCTAAAAAGATTAACATCTTCCTCTATAAGTGACACTTCCCAGTCAGGTCGTAATTCTTGTAGTAACAACTGTATTTTTTGAGCCTCTTCTTTAAATACATCCTTGATTTTCATTAGATTCTACCACCTATGCATGTCTTTCTTGTTTTCTCTATAATAAGAAACCATTATTTTCACATGTATTCCAAAAGCTATCCGAGTAATTCTTATGAGAATAAAGGTTAATGATGGGCACATTATTTTTCAGCAGATATTCACCTATACAATGTTCAACTCCATTCCTGCATTCAAGAAGACACCTATAGTGCTCTTTATCTTTTGGTATTCCTACACTACTAGTAGTTAAGCCTTTTATTGGAATTATAATCACTTCGTTCTTATTCCATTCAACATTTTTCCCCTCTATCCTAAGACAATCCAAAATATATCCTGTTCCAATTTTTCCTTTTGTAGGAAATCCAATATCTTTTCCAGCCCCAACAACGGCAACATGACCATCTTTTAGAAATACTATCCATATTAGATGTCCCGCATCGCTCGTCTTACATTTTTCAGATATCTGTTCATAATTAATATGAGTACCCTCAAGACTTATTCGCTTAACAACACCATCTATCTTCTTCTCTTTTAAGCATTCTGACAGTATGCTTTCAATCTCCTCAATAGATACACTCTCAATTTTCAGTT
>CAZQTM010000098.1:1807-7271 GCA_964595855.1 uncultured Lachnospiraceae bacterium
GCATCTGATATTACCTGTAGAAGCATTAAAGACTGTAATTCATGATTTTTAATTTCTCTGGCTTGTAGTAGTTTTTGTTGACAACTATAGGCTATTGCTAACCTATCATCTTCTTGCCCTTTTCTAACACTTTCTATTGCAATAGATACACTCTCAATTTTCAGTTGTTCTTTAGCTTTCTCGACTCGTTTATTCCACGACGGTTTTCCTCGCATACTATCACCTCTTCCACCAAAAAGCTTTTTCTCGCACTCATCTGTTAATCACGCCTTTGATTTAACATATTTCCCTGACTTAATTCTATTATCTGCTGGCTTTTTGGCATCAACTGGAATTGCCCAATTTCGTCCTAATTTACTTGCTCCGTTAATACGTCCTTCACTGCACAAAGTTCTAACTCTTCTTGCTGAAAGATCCCACTTCTCTGCTGCTTCTGTTAGTGTAATAAAATTTTCCATCTTTTCACCTCGAAAAAAAGGGTATAATAAAGTGTATAGATTCTGCAGGCTACTGTCATTTCCGAACCTGTCAAATATCCAGGTAAATATGCTTGCTGTTATAGTTTCTCGGAACAATACCAAAAACATTTGATATCACTTCCTGTAACACATATAAGATAACCGTTAAGCAAACTCGATTATCGTTCTTTTTCACTCACCATTTTGCACCATTATCCCATCTACTCCAAACAAATGCACATTTTCACTGTTTGGCCTATACTTTTTTTCTAATTGATCCATATGAACAAAGCATGGCATTTTTACACCAGTTCCAGATACTATACACTCTCCCGATCCTAATACTGTCAATGCATCCATTGCATTTTCATCTAAAAAAGCAACTGCTTTTCTAATTCTATTCAAATCATATGGATTAACTAGTTTATGAATAAAATAGTTATGCATCTGAGAAATAATTGTTTGGGAAATATCTGATGGTCTTTGACTCGAAATCCATAAATACACTCCAAACTTTCTCCCCTCTTTGATTGTCTTTTCAAAAGCCTCAATCGTTATTTTGGAGTGTTTATAGTCTGTATTGTCTTCATATAACAGATTATGTGCTTCATCTATTACAATATTTACTATGTTTTTTACCTTATCATCATGCTTTGCATTAACTTGTTCTTGAAAGAGATGAGTTGTAATAATTGCAGGAACTAGCTCTGTTAAATCCTTATTTACATTTGCCAACTGAATAACCGCAATATTTTTTTCTTTAAAAAGTGATTCCTTGCTATTAACAAAGATTTTACTAAAATCAGCAAATAATTTTTCGGCTCTCCGTAAAAGAGGTGATATAAATTCATATTGAGTTCCGTAACCCATATGAATTGCTGTTGCGAAATACAATTTAAACATAAAATTGCTTAGTCTGTCTTCAGGTATTGATACTTGAATCTCATTAATATACTTATCAATTTCATCCGTATTGGAATATACCCTATTTCCGGTCGAACTATCCACATAAAATACTTCATATTTATTATGCCAAACGAAATCCTTAATTCCACTCACATAATCTGAAATATGATATTGAATAGACTTTATCAAATGATATTGGCCAGTTTTTATCATTCTCTCAATTAGCGCTTTATACTCTTCTTTTGTTCTTTCATCCTTATAGGCAGTTTTAATTACTGGACGTTGCGTTGCCTCTGAGGCATTAAGTAAAAGACACCATTCGTCTTCTTGTAACTCCTCAAAGTCTACTGGTACTTTATCTCCGTTTTCATTTCTCGTAGTTAAATTGTAGATTTCTTTCTGTTTTTCTTCGCAAATTGCATCTAGACCATACTCATTATTCAAATCAAAAATCAGTAACTTTCCTCCATTATATCCTCTCAGAATATCCGCATATTCGTGTAGAATCTTTGATAATGTGTTACTTTTTCCACTTCCAGTATTTCCAAAAATCCCTACATGAGAAGGTATAATCGAATCAAAACACAATGAATACTCTTGTGAATAATCAAACAAATCCTTTCCGATTGTAAATACTTTTGAATCAATCATTTTGTTTATACGCTTAAATTCATTTTGATCCAAAAGTTCAATACTTGCAGAAACCATCGGTAGCAGTCTCATTCCCTGAATAAAAATATCCCCTTCAAAATATCCCTTAACACTTAAATCCAAGTAATAACCTGTAAACTGCCCCTTATGTACTTCATCATAATACTCGCCTACAATTTGACAAACTATTTCATCAAGACCAACCTTGGTTTTTACATAGGTATTAATACGTGGCGCCGAAAATGTTTTCCCATGCTCAACAAGGTACGGAGGTAACAATTCATATAGTTCAGCCCTAATTTTCAATCCTCTAACTTCTATTATTTTCCCGATTTCTCTTCCCATGCTCTCTCCATATCACAAAAACATCTTTCAGTAGAGTCCTTACGATTTTCATAATCTTCTTGATCATTTATTATCACTTGTGCACTTGGTTCAAAAGGAATATAGTCATCTTTCGAATACTTATACCAATATAGTATTAGTCCAGCATTAATACATTCTTGTAATATCTTGTTTATATGGTTATCTTTCCCGGAATAACCTATAACAATAAGTATTGAGTTCTGTCGACATAATTTTTCTTTCATATTGAATGCTATCTCAAAATAATTTTCGTTTAAGACTTCTTGATATTTACTTTTACTAGGAATAATCGGATTATCTATATCTCCGTGAAGCTTACTTATCATAAATGAAGGTATATACTTCTTCACATTATAGTTATATCCAATCACGTCTAGAAAAGTTGCCATTGTCGATGTATTACTTGCAGATATTTCGTTAAAAAAATAACCTAAGCTTCCTAATATTCTTTCAACAATTTGATCATAGTTAAGTGTATAAATATTTATCTGTTTCATGCTTGGATTTCTATTCTGTGCCTCTTGTACTAATGTATATGTTTTTCGAAATAACTTCTCAAGATTTTGCAGCGACACATTTCGTTTTTCTTTCAATAATTCATTTACTTTTCCATTAGCTACCATAAACTCTTCTATAAACGCTTCTTTGATTATTTTTCTAGAGTTGCTAGAATCAATACTATCTATTCCACATTCAAGTCCCTCATCAACATTACCTCCTAATTCCACAATCTTAGCTAATGTATTACTAAAAGAACTTAACTGCGGAAACGCTGTACCATTAACTCCAGCTCCAAATAAAAAATTGATATGGACAGATGCTAAAGTATTTTTATCGAAATTGTTCTCCATATAAATCTTCTCCCTATTAGCTTATTTTTGCCTCAATTTATTTGTTCCTTTAATTCAACTTTCCTTAATCCCCTTCTGCCTGTGAATATCCATCTATCTGCTGCTTCGATTAATTTACTCTACACAATTAATCTCGAAAACGCAAAATGACACCAAGAAGCGTATAGACTCCATGGTGTCACCATTATTTACTGGCTATCTCAAACGTCCAGTTACTTATGAATAATATTATAAGCCTTTATCGGAACAATATCAATTACATTTAATTTCGATTTACCGTTTTTCACTAATTGTTTATAAGGCATCCTCTAATTCTTCTTCTGAATAACCAAACATATAGTCTTCATCTTTTCCATTTGAAAGCCATATTTGTGCCGCATCATATACACTAAGATTTTCCTCACCGTCAGAGCCATCATCTTCGCCAAATGGAATAATTCTCCCACAACTAGGGCATTTCCAATCTCCATTTCCTATATAAATCATATCCACTCCACAACGATTACCACATCCGTAACTTGCCATTCTACCATCCTCCTGTTTTCACATGTACTATTTGAACTAAATTCTACTATTTTTCTACATCGTTTTTATTTGATTGAATTGAAATCAACCAACATAACACTCTGATACTACGAATAATCTGATTACATAGTAAGGTTAAGCTGCCACCCCTCCTTTTGTATAAGAGTTCACTATTGTTTGATTTGGCATTAGCATAATTCCAAGTTCAGATGCTTCTATAGCTTTTTCAGTCGAATGCTGTCTGCCCCCGGATAGCGTTCTAATATGTTGGCTAACATCAAAAGGTAACGCAGATGCTATATAGCCTCTTGGCTCAACAACAGTGTTAAAAGAATCTATATCTATCTGCTGAATCGATTTATTACCAGTCACTTTCTTTGTTCCACCTGTTATCTTCATCTCAAGTGATGACCACAACTCTAAAATTGTTTCTTTATTCTTGACACCTACAACAAAGCCTATAACTACAGCAATACTAACTCCTGCTATTATCAATTGCTTTCTATTAGCTTTTACCCATTGTAAAAACCCAGTTTTTTCTTCTTCCATTTGTGCAACCCCTTTCTTATAAATCTTCAATATCGAATCCGCCGTAAAAAGCTAATGCTTGAGCAATAAACAAACAGCCCTCCTTGCCATAGTTCCGTTCATATTGAATTGCAACATCTCCACTGATAAAAAAAGGTGCTGTATACTTTGCTACAAACTGAGCTGTGATTTTTCCTACAAGTTCTTGCTCTGTATTACTTTTAATCAAATATTCATGTAAAAGCTTTACTACTCTCTGAACTGTATCGCTTTCGTATCCAAATTCTCTCATGTCAGAAATAACCTGATAATAGCCGTGAAGTGCATAAGCATGCATCATACCTTCCGTATCAAGATTTTCGAATAGTCTTGCTAACCGATCTACATCACTTGGGCTCCACTCTTCCGGTGTTTTTGATATAAGAATGTCATTCATTTCCATAAACGGAGCTGCTCGTGGATCATCATAGAAATTCCAATTTTTGCGAGCATAAGATAAGAAATCATCGAATTTCATATTTCCGATTTTTGATGTATTTGGAACCAGTCCTGTAAACTTAATACTTTTTGCAAATTCCAGATAAATAAGATCCTCATCATGTTTGTGTTCTAGCTCCACAACCTTTTGTGCAATAGCTGTTTCAAAATCAAACTCCGAATTATTGATGAGAGCATATACCTCTTTCGCAGTAAATCCTATCCCAATTAACAGCTTAATTCCCCAAATCTTCTCAATATCATCATCACTGAATTCTCTGTACTTATTTGTTGGATTTCGTATTTCATCTGTTGAAATTAGTTTTTCTTTTTCATAATAACGTATCATATCTCGCGTAATACCAAGATTCTCTGAAACCCATTTTATCGAATACCCCATTCTATCGCCTCCTTTATTACATACTACACCTTGGGGTCGCCCCAAAGTCAAGACTATCTAACATCTTTTTTACAAATTACTAAGAATTCTCAACTGCTCCAACGCTACCTTCCTTAACTGATCCGAACCAAGTCCTTGAAACAAGGCTATCATTTCCTGCATCTGCTCATCAATCTCTTCCTCAGCACCTTCCTTATTAACCAGATATCCTACTGTTTTGTTTATAGCATTAGCCAGTTCCACAACGACGCTACTCTTAATATCCACCTTATCATTCTCATACATAGAAATGAGAGATTTCT
>CAZQTM010000099.1:0-7234 GCA_964595855.1 uncultured Lachnospiraceae bacterium
ATTTGCAGCAGATTTACAGTCTGTCCCCTTTGGCCACTCGGGAATCCATCCATTTCTCAGAATTTTAGTGGTTTCCTAAAACCCTGACAATATAAATTTATATCATAGTATTTATTAAAAAGCAAGATTTTTTTGATACCTTTAGTATTTCATTTTCTACGATCGAGTAAGGACCCACTCGATTGTCGCGACATTCGCCAAATGTTCAAATAAACTTGACACTAGGCTCATTGTCCTCGCATAAAGTAAAAAAGACAGCTTCGAACGCTGTCTTTTTAGAGAAGGTATTTCTTTCTTATGGGGTAAAGCAAAAACTACAAAATGTATTGGGGGGGGTACAAGTAGTATAATAACAAACATGTATTTCTGCGTAAATACTAAGGATTCACAAATATTACAAATTTGGTACTATGAATTTGTGAAAATTGCACAAATAACCCTCCTGTAGCCTCTTCGTACTTATATCTGTGACTGTACTTCTTTTGTTTCAAAGAGATTTTCAAACTCATCTCTTCCTATCTTTTCTTTTTCAAGTAAAAGCTTAGCACAATTTTCAAGAACCGCACTATTTTCCAAAATAAGTGTTTTGGCTTTTCTATGACATTCATCAATAATATTTTTAACTTCCTTATCAATCTCACCTGTCATATATTCACTATGACTTCTGGTGTGCGCTAAGTCACGTCCTATAAAGACTTCATCATCGTCATCATCATAATTGATCACACCTATATTATCTGACATACCATATCTGGTAACCATTCTTCTAGCTTCTTTGGTTGCTTTCTTGATATCACTTGATGCACCGGTTGTAATATCGTCAAAAATGATTTCCTCTGCAATACGTCCACCTAACAGTACCATAATATCCTGTTCCATTCTTCCTTTTGTCATAAACATTTCATCTTTTTCAGGAAGTGGCATGGTATAACCTGCCGCCCCAAGTCCGGTTGGAATAATAGAAACCGTATAAACAGGTCCTACATCCGGTAATACATGAAAAAGAATGGCATGGCCTGCCTCATGATAGGCTGTAATCTTTTTCTCTTTATCTGATATAATACGACTTTTCTTTTCCGATCCTATACCAACTTTTATGAATGACTTCTTTATATCATCCTGTGTAATATAAGTTCGATTGTCTTTTGCTGCTACAATGGCCGATTCGTTTAAAAGGTTTTCAAGATCAGCTCCGGTAAATCCTGCTGTAGTCTGTGCAATCTGTAATAAGTTGACATCTTCACCTAATGGTTTGTTTTTAGCATGAACCTTTAAAATATCCTCACGACCTCCAACATCAGGTGATCCAACTGTAATTTTCCTATCAAAACGCCCTGGTCTCAAGATTGCCGGATCTAAAATATCAACTCGGTTGGTTGCTGCCATGACAATAATTCCTTCATTTACACCAAATCCATCCATCTCTACTAACAACTGATTTAGTGTCTGTTCTCTTTCATCATGTCCACCACCCATACCAGTTCCACGTCGTCTTGCTACTGCATCAATTTCATCAATAAATACAATACATGGGGCGTTTTTCTTGGCATCTGCAAATAAATCCCTAACACGGGATGCACCTACACCAACAAACATTTCAACAAAATCAGAACCGGAAATACTGAAAAATGGTACATTTGCTTCTCCTGCAATCGCTTTTGCAAGAAGTGTCTTTCCTGTTCCGGGCGGCCCCTCAAGCAATACTCCTTTCGGAATTCGCGCTCCCACCTTTGTATACTTTGATGGTTGTTTTAAGAAATCTATTATTTCTTCCAGTTCTTCTTTTTCTTCTTTTAACCCTGCAACATCTTTCAGTGTAATCTTATTATCTGTTGCTAACCTGGCACGGCTCTTACCAAAGTTCATCATCTTACCATTCGCACCGCCACCAGCATTTTGTCCGTTCAGAATAAAGAACAGTAAAAGACCCACTGCTACAACTGATAAGATAGGTAACACATAGGATAAAAACCAGTTTTCTTTTGGTACATCTCGAACTACCGGATCCAGTCCATAATCAGAAAAAATCTTCTGAAACTCCTTTACATCCGTAACATAAAGTATGTCATGCTCTCCAGTTTTTAATTCAACACTAATAATACCCGTTGGGGTCTCCTTATTCGGTTGAATGATTACTTCAGTAATATTTCCAGCCTCAAGATCCTTTAAAAGTGCTCCCTTTGTATACATATTGTCCGCTGATTTGATAGATGTAAACCATATCAATAAAAGCAGTATGCCTAGCACTATTAAAAAGTATATGTTAAAATTCTTATTATTCTTCGTCAAGTTAGAACCTCCTCTAGTTTATCAGTCAAACTCTACTACCCCGATATATGGGAGATTTCTGTATTTTTGATCATAGTCGAGTCCATATCCAACAACAAATTCATCTGGAATTTCAAATCCTGTATAATCTACCTGAACATCTACCACTCTGCGCTCTGGTTTGTCCAGTAAAGTACATAATCTTAAACTCTTTGGTCCTCTTTTATTTAACATTTCAAGAAGATAACTTAAAGTTCTTCCAGAATCCACAATATCCTCAATTACAATTACATCTTTATCTATTAATGGTTCATCCAAATCTTTTACGATTTTTACAACACCACTTGATTTCGTTTCGCTGCCATAACTTGACACAGACATAAAATCCAATGAGACAGGGACTGTAATTCTCTTAGCTAATTCACACATAAAAAAGCTACCACCTTTTAATACGCAAACAAGATGAACCTGTTTTCCGGCATAATCCTTACTAATCTTTTCTCCAATTTCCTGTATCTTTCTGTCTACTTCCTGTTCTGTTAACATTACGCGAATGTGCTCTGTCATAAATATGACTCCTTTCTCTTCCTGTCATTCTGTATTCTATATATTTTATAAATTATCTAATCACAACCTGTAAAATGCGTTTCGTTTCATTGGTTACTTTATAGTACTCACTTATTCGTAAACCAAGAACCCAAAGAATATGACTACCATCTGTTAATAGCAGGAGATCATCTCTTTCATCCCTTGGTACCTTTTCCTGAATCAGATAATCCTTTACTTTCTTTTTAGACATTAATTCATTGATGGTAAGGAAATCTCCAGTCTTCCTGTTTCTTAACACTAAACAATGTAATATTTTATCATAATCGAACCATTTCGTATATGTCTTTTCCGGAATATTTTCATCTTTTTGACTTGGAAATATCGTGAATTCCATAACCTTACCTGATGGAAGAAAAAATTTTCCGGGTACATTTACCTCTTGATAAAATGAATTGTCCACGCGTTTTTTTCTATTTCTGATAATAACATTATCGTACTGTTTAACAGCTTCTAACTGGTATGGAAGATCAATCTGTTTGCTGCCATCTTTCTGAAAAAGGGTCTGAATATCCAGAATATGTTTCATTCCAATATCCTTGCGCCCTAAAGTTAATTTTTCCATACAGTATAACAGTACCTGCTTCTGCATGAGATTTTCAAGTTTTAGAAAATCATAAACATGAATACTAACTTCATCCTGCTTCATCGTCACTGTTTCATTTACTGCAATTTTTGTCTGTCTTTCAAAATATTCCCGTATTTCTGCTAGTTCACCGGCAGTCCTGGCAATATGATCTGCACTATTTTTACAAATTTCCTTTTCAGCATAAGGAATGATAATATTTCTTATCTTATTCCTTGTATAAGTATTTTCTTTGTTTGTAGAATCTATACACCAAAGAAACTGATGTCTTTTAAGATATCTTTCTATCTGTTCTCTAGAAAGACATAAAACAGGCCGAATAATATTATCCCTGACAGGAAGAATGCCTGATAAGCCTGTTAAACCCGTTCCACGAAAAAGATTAAATAAAACTGTCTCTGCACAGTCATTTCTATTATGAGCAACCGCAATTTTTCCTTTTCCACCTAGAGATGCAAGTACTTCATTAAATGCTTCGTACCTAGCATCTCGCCCTGCTTCCTCTGTTGATATTCCCTTATCTTTAGCCATACCCTCTATATCTTTTTCATATAAAAAGAAAGGAATTTGTAAATTATCGCAGATTTGTTTTACATAATCAGCATCATTTTTAGCATTGCTACGAATCATGTGATTCATATGAACGACAGCAATTTTAAACTCTTTCTTACTCTGATACTCATGAAGTAAAAGTAAAAGGCAGACAGAGTCTGCCCCTCCAGACACGCCGACTACAACGGTGTCCCCTGTCTCTATCATATGATATTTTTCCATATAGTCTTCTACTACTTTTAACATGTTATACCCTGCATCTAGTCTTTTGTTTATTCAAAATTATTACACTTGATAGAATCTATTTTCACTATATCCAAAATATACGAAAAAATCAATCTTCATAAGTATTTTCCCAGAAACCCATAACCAAAACAGTCATATCATCCCGTACTCTCCCTTTATTAAGACTTATCACATATTTCATAATACAGTTTGCAATTTCTGTTGGTCTACGATACATCAGCCCTGAAATGAGTTCACTAATGAATACTTCTCCTTCTCCTTGCTGCAAACAATCAGCTATTCCATCTGACAGCATGATAATATAATCTCCATCATTTAAATATCTAATCTGGGTGGTAACGTCAAGCTGATGAAAAATGCCTAGTGGTAACGATACAGAAGGGATTCTTTCCACCTCATTCTGTCTTTTTATAAAAGTACAGGCACTGCCAATCTTAATAAATGAGCAGGTGCCATTATGCATATCCACACTGCATAAATCGAGTGTTGACATATTAGATTCTTCTGTACCTGCTAATAATGCATCATTGATCATCTGAACGGTAGTTTCCATTGAGAATCCTGCATCCATGAATTTCTCTGCCATATCAACTACTGTTTCACTATCTGCACAAGCTTTTTCTCCGGATCCCATCCCATCCGATAAAATAGCATTAAACATACCACTATCAGTCTCAAAAAAGGAATAATTATCACCCGAAATTTTTTCTGATTCCTTTATGGCCTTAGCAAATCCAGTCAAAACAGAAAATCTGGATTCTTCTTCAAAATATAGGTTCTTGTATTCTTCCGTAATAAAAAATGGAGTTCCACCACAGGCTTGCAAATGTCTGTTAAGCAATACCGATAAATATCCTGCCATTTCTCCTGATGTAAAGGTTGTTCCTTTTTTACTCTTTACACAGACAGCCACCTTGCTTTTATCTCCACCACCTTCAAGGCAATAAATGTCTTTTACAAAAAGGCCTTCCTCTTCTAGTAAATGTATAATTTGCTTTCTCTTTTTCTCCGGATACCAGACAGCACGTACATCTTTCTTGGCAACTTGTCCCATAATTGTTGCCATCTCCTTCAAATTATCGGCAAACAGTTCCCTGTTTTCCTTTATTCTTCTTCTCCAAAGCAGGGACTGCCTGTCTACCTCCCTGCTTGATAATTTGTTATCTTTTTCCGGTATATATAAAAATATCTTTGCCAAGTCTTCAAAAGACTTCGCACAGGTAAGTAATCTCTGTTTTTCGTATTTCAGCAGATAAACCGATTCCTCTACTGTACCCTTTGTTGTCCCGATATGCATAATCCCCCTCCTAATAACATGTTTTTTCCAATCCGGCAGAGGTTGATTATACTCTATTATTTTTGCAGCTTTTGTCAAAACTGCGTTCTGTAAACATTAAAACTTTAGACAAAAATGGACCTCACTTAACGTGAAGGTCCATTAATTATCTTCATTCTGAAATATAATTTCATCATCATTTACTAACCCCAATTTTTCTTTTGCTACTTCCTCAGCATATTTCTTAGTCTTAGTATATTTACCATATTCCTCAATTTCTTCAGAACGTTTCTTCTCTTCATCTATCTGTTCCGTCAGCTGTTCTTCCCTTTGCGAGTATGTAGCCTGCTTCTCCTTAAGCTCTGATCTTTTAAAGGATACAACAATTATGAGCATTAAGATAACCATGACAACCAATGCCATGCTGAAACGATTCTGTCTCTTTTTTCGCATTCGTATCCGACGTTTTCTCATACCCAGAGTGCCTTTCTTATTATTGTACCTTATTATGTTTACATAATGTTATTTTAATCATTTTTAACCTTAGCGTCAATCTATTTCTTAAATTCTTATAAACTCTATGTAACCCTCTGCCTGTTTTTTTTATTCCTCTTCTTGTTTGATATTCAATAAAAAAAACTGGTTTCAAAAGAAATGCCATTATCTTAATAAACCACTTAATCATAAATAATAAAATCTTTGACACCAAATTTACATATATTTTACTGATTGTAACCCTATATATGTTCATGCCAAGAAATGCCCCAATTATAGAAAACCACCGGAACATACCATTATTCTCGTAATATTGTAAGGTAAAAATACTGAATGTAACCGCAACCCAGAAAATAAGGTCTTCTATTGCTGTAAAGAAACTGTTGTGTTTGATAATGCGTCTAAATATTCTTATATTATCATAGACAAAAGTTATTATGATTCCAAGTGAAAAGGAATATAGTAGAAAATTCAACTCGTGACTGATGTTTTCACTAAAAACAGGTATCTGCATACATCATCCCTTCTGCTATCCATTATTTTATTTAAATAATTTCGACAGGAATGACTCTCCTTTTCCTGCAAAGGAACTTGTTTCAGAATATGTCAGCGAATCTATCTTCCCTTCAATATCTACTTCTCCCTTTTCCAGCGATAGTCTTATGACATGCATCTCATTTCCTCTTATCATCAACATCCCCTGATCTGTTTCTAATAGAATCTCTCCAAGATCAAATGACAGAACATCAACTATCCCACTTAAATTACAGGTTTTTCTATTCATAAGCGCCATTTTATGCTGACGTTGTTTTACTGTTCCAAACTCCTCCATCAAAAAATCCCTCCTATCATCTACTTAGATTATATTGGAAAGATTTCATAAATATGCAAATAAAAAATATTTTATAAAAATGTTATAGATAGCGGAAAAGGTCTTTTGCCTCTTCCTTTTTTACAGTTTCTTCTATTGAAAGAACTTCAACTTTAACTTCTTTATTACCAAATAATATGGTAATAATATCTCCAGCCTTAACATTTGTGGATGCTTTTGCATGTGTACCATTTATTAGTACCCTGCCCGCATCGCATGCTTCATTCGCTACTGTCCGTCTTTTAATTAGTCGGGATACTTTTAAATATTTATCAAGTCTCATAATTAACCTCATGCTGCGACTGTATTTTAGGAGCAGCTAATGGTTCAAGTT
>CAZQTM010000100.1:0-7088 GCA_964595855.1 uncultured Lachnospiraceae bacterium
AAAAATTTTTTATTGTCTGATAACGTCGATTTATCACTATTTGCAATATCCATTTTTGGTTACTCACCACCTTTCTGTAATTTATTTCGTCGAATTTTGAGGCATATTGGGCACCCATTCCCTAACGTAGTTCTGTCGCATATCATAGCTCTCCACTCATGTTCATTTTTACACTTCCACCAAACTTTTTTATTTGATGATTTGGTAAACATTTGTGGTGTTTTTCCTCTATTCTTCTCATAATTCCATTCCTCTGAAATTTCTGGCATGAGAGTAGCTAAATCTGTTTCTCCAAAAATTGGCTTAAACCCTGAGCAATATGGACAACCATTACCATTAACTCTTGCATATATCCATGTTTGCCATTCATGTCCTTCGCCGCAAATCCACCATACCTTATTATGTGATGTAGGCATAACCTCATTTGCCTTTATTCTATTCAACGTGGGATGCCATTCCTCTGCTAACTGCGGATACAATGTAGAAAAATCATTTTCTCTTTTTATAGCAAATCGTCCACTACAATATGGACATCCAGTCCCTTCAATTCTATTATGCGGTTGTGCTTCCCACTCATGCCCCATGTTACAAATCCACCAAAATTTTTTGTGAGTATTAGCATTAATCATCTTTGGTGTTATATCCTTATTTTTTGTAGGATGCCATTCTGACAACAATTCAGGATTAGTTGTAGATAAGTCATTATATCCTTCAAGCACCTTTTGCCCGGCACAATATGGACATCCTCTTCCTAATCTTGTTCTACTTTCTATTTTTGCATCCCACATATGTCCTTTTGAACATTTCCAATTTGCCTTTAAATGTGAGCCACGTCCTATTGTAAAAGGATCTAAAGAATTATTATCAAAATCCCATTCTTTAAATATCTCTGGATTTATTGTTGATATATCATTATATCCTTTTAGAATTCTTTTTCCTGTACAATATGGGCATTCTACAATTCTTAATTCTTTCGTTTTAGGATTGATTTTAAATTTATTGTTTGGACTCATATCATATGAATGCCCATGTTTACATTTCCACCATACTTTTTTCCCTGATTGCCATAACACATTTTCAGGTGTCATTTTATTATTTAAATCATTATCCCATTGCGACACTATTGGTGGAACTTTATTAGCTATACTATTTTCCAGTACTTCATTATTTTCATTCATATATTTTTCAATATTCCAATCCAGACATAATATCATTAGTTATATTTTTTGTCGTTTTTTCCATTCCTATTAATTCGTTTACATCTGACAGATATTTCCGTAAAGATTTATTTATATTCATCACTTCTGACAACTCTTGTTGTAAACTCTTTGAATAAGAATCTAAATCTACAGATTCATCATCAATGCCCATTTCTCGAAGCATATCTTTTCTAGTGGCTTTATCAGTCACTTTCATTAAATATGTACTTTGTTTAATAAGTTTATCCTGTTCTTTCTGTAAAGCATTAATCTTATCTGTCATTATTAATATGTCAGATTTTATTTTTTTGTTTTCACTTTTTAATGCTTCGTTTTCTCTAGTGATATTTCCATTGCGCATCAATAGCTTGTCTACAGTTTCTCTAGTCTCTACGATCATTTTCCTTTTTGCAGAATCGGGTTGTTCCATAAATTTATCAATATTAGATGCTCGTAATAAAAGATTTGTATTTATGCTAACTGTTAAGCTTCTGGATTTATTGATTTCTTCAATCTTTAGGGTACAAAGCTTTGGTCTCTCAATCATCTTTCCAGTCTTTTCGTCCCTTTCCTTTACAGAACGGGTAAAATGATAATCTCTGACTTCCTCAAGCCCTTCAATATTCCTTCTGCACCAATCTGCTAGTTCCGTAGCTTTTATTTTCTTCTTTTCTATTTCAGAAAACTTTATAACAGCTTCTAATAGCTGGTTTTCTGAATACTTTTGAGTTTTTGCCATTCCTCTAGCTTCTCCTCTGCCTTGATATTACAACCCATACGATATCGTGTTGCATCCATTTGAACTGACAAGAAAACTTCTTCCAATGTCAAATCTTTATTTTTGATACTCATAGTGTTATTCATAAATTCAATAACTCTTTTGGCACTTTCGTCAGCTTTCTTTTGCTGTGACATCACAAATGATTCCAGTTCAGATTTTGCAGGACGATAAAATTTACAGCCCATACAATCTGCTAAATGTCCTTGCTCAACACAATCGTCTAAATTTGTTTCATCAATCATTCTTTTATGAGAAACACACACTGACTTTCCCGTATAAGCTACCATTTGGTCACTCTGTTCATACTGTTCCTTCGAATATCTCCATTCGTAATCAAGCTTTTTCTGAAGTTGCACGATAGATGAAGCCCAAATGGTTTCAGAAATATTTGTGTAATATCCCGAACTGGTATTTATGTTGATGTGGTCAGCAAGCTGTCTGCAAATATCTTCACCAGACTTCTGAAAATATAAATTTGCCATAGCAATTGGTCTGCTATCACCTGCTGTAACAGGTTCAAACTCAGTTATTCCAGTTGCATATTTTGCAAAATCATATCTTGAATTTCCAATGATATTTTCCTCAACAAACGCTGCCACAAGACGATTAAACGCCTGTAACGAAAGCATTCCATTTATCATCAATTCATTGTATTCAAAAAGAAATCGTCTATCCTGTGAAGCCGTAAGATCCATATATTTCTTTATATTTTCAATGACGACTGTATCAGGAACTTCATAAGTAAAATCTTTATAATCCTTATTTACATCGTAATATACGGTTCTATGTCCTTTTTTAAGCCTTGTACGACGAATCCTGAGATATGTCTTACCATTTTCCGTATAAGTACAATCAAACGGTGTAACAAGCATTTCTGTAGCTCTCAGAGGCAAAATGAAGGTAATATTTACCCAAAAATATATTGGAAACCATTTCTTAAAGTTTTCTTCGTCACAGCCTTCTCTATAAATTCGATTTACTTCATTCTCAAGCACCAGATAATTGATTATAGGAGATAACTGACGCTGTGACTTTTCATTTCCTTTTAAAAGTCTAATATTAGATGTTATCTGCTCAATCTGCTTATCCGGAGTTCCAATAAATCCAAGGAAATCTTCTACAGTTGTTATTCCTGTTATATTTAATTTAAAATCCTTATCTTTATATTTATGTAAAAATTCTCGTACAACTCCGATTTTTTCTCTTCCAATCGTCTGATATACATAAATTCCATTACAGTAGATAGCATAACATCTGAGCATATTTTTCATTGTATCTACAGTAATGCCGAATTCGTTACCAATATGTTTATTATAAAGAGCGTTATTTAATAAAAACTCAATTCCAAATTTCTTTACTCCAGAGTATCCAATCCATTTATCAGCGTCGAAATCGCCTTCTAATTTCCCTTCAGAAACTAATTTAGTGTGTAAATCACGACATTTCTGCAAAACATCTACACTATAAACTTGGTCTATATAGACAATAACTTCATCTGATTCAATTTTTCGTAGTAAATTGTCCATTCAGAGCCTCCTCTATTAATTTCTTGGTTCCTGTTTTATCTTCTTCTGACATTTCTTTTATGATTGCATTGATAATGTCTTGGAAAGCAGGTATTATCTTTGTTTTAAGTGCAATTCCATACTTTGAGTTCCCAGTAACGAGTTCCTTCATCTGATAGTCTTTTATAACTTTTACAAGTGCAGGAACACCATCGCTTGTAAACACATGGTATGGACAAAGGTTTGCTAGACAGGACTCGTATGTTGGATTCTCACAAGCAAAGCCTAATGCCTTTTTCTTGCAATAGATTCCTGAATCCTTTGCTTTTCCTTTACCTTGTGCTATCGCAAACATTGCTTTTAATATTTCTTTTGGTTCATCAGTTTTCCCTTCTGTGAAAACTTCTGTCATTCTATCTGAAGCTATCAAAGCAATTCCTACTGTTTCCAATTCATAAGCCGATAATGGTATCTTTTTCATAATGCCTGTTTGATCTTTGGCAGAAAGCTTTTCAAACGCATCAGGATATGCTGCTATCAGTGCATTGTAAAGTGATACACTAAATACACCTCTTTGCATCATCATATACAGAACAATTTCTGCACTTTCGCCCGTTAATCCGTGGTCTTTGAGATACATAGCAGTTGTATCAATGTTTGCATGGTTTCTAGCAAATGATGCCACCACATGAGCAACAAGGGTTGTGCTTCCATTATCTCTTGCAGCCTGCTCTAATCCCTGTAGGTAAGATTTATTAAGTCTTCTTGATGAAATAGAATGCTTTCCAGTAATCTCAAAAATGTCTGGTCCGAAGAAATCTCTACATATAACCCAACTACGATACATTGCTGTTCTATGTGAATTCATATAACCTTCGCCAGATGTCATATGGTGATATTCTGCAATAAGAATAAGTTTTCCAAAGAATGTTCTTAACTCAGGTACTATTTCTGACCTTAATTTCCCCATTCCTGTCTTCTGTGGAATGTTGTATGCCATTTCTATTCGCCTGATTGCATACAGAGCTACCTTATCGTATGTTTCATCGGATATCTCACCGTTTAAGATATCTTCCTTTAAGGTATCTATGTTAATTTTAAATGGATTATCATTGCTTTTAAAGTCAGGATAAATCCATCTATCACATATATCTGAAGAACGCCAACCACAAATATAATGACAGGAAAGATAAATCCACATCTCAATGTAATTGCTGTTTTTAAGAGCTTTGAGTGTAAGATTATGTTCCTTGTCATAATCTACATTAAATAATATCCTTGCTAATCTTATAAAATCCGCGTACTCGTAAGCTGGATCTGATTCTCCTTCACGCTTCTTAAAGTCGATGTTGTGATATTTTACATTCTCATATTTAGCAACGTATTTGAAAAAATCTGCAAGCAATTCTTTTGTTCTTACTGCATCCGCATCTTCGATTGTTAATATAACATCTTCATCAGTTAAGTGGTTTAGGTCTGATATATCAAATATGGTTCTTGCGAAAGCTGTAAGCGTAGGAGTATAAATATTGTCATCATCCTCAATGTAAGCAAGATATTTCTTTGCATACTCTGTTGCCAATGGATGATTTTTGGAATAGCTGATCAAAATCCTCGTCTTATCATATTCAGATAACCCAAATTCCTTGAAAAACTGTTCGCTTCTGTAATTTAGGAGCATAGCGTCCTCTTTTGTGATGTAAAAATCTTCACGTTCAGGAAGTTCAAACAGTATTTCTTCCGGCTCTATAATTTCTATGCCGAAATAAAAGTTTTCTTCAAGGAAATCAATGTATTTATTACGATTTTTTGCATATTTTGAAGCAAATCTGTCACTGTCATGTTGTTTTAGAAATGTTTTTATACCAACATATGTATCCATCTGTTTCTTAATTTTGGTACAGTCAATTTCGGAAATCATGTCATTAACTGTTTCTATTGCACCAGAGTCGATATGGTACTGCAAAATCTCTGTTGTAATACCAAGAGACTTGGCAACTTTAACCAGCGATATGAAGTTGTCTTTTTTCTCTTTGGTATTCTCCACGATTTATCCTTTATTTGCGTTTTTTCTAAATCTGATGCTGTACATAAATATCCTCCAAAATCTGAGACTGGAATGTATAAGAACTTTCCTTAAACATCTCAATTAAATCTGCGTTTTCATGTATATAATCATTCATGGATTCTTGACTAGAATCACCTCTCCACTTCATTATCTCTCCGCTTGTGAGCCTTGCCTTTGTAAGTAAATACATTGTGAACCAATGCCTAAACATGTGAGCACCCGGATATTCAATCTCGTAAGCTTCTATAAATGCTGCATTATCCGCATATGTACCCTGACGCTCACATGTTATCTTTAAAGATGGGAGAAATCTTTCGTAAAATAAATTCTTTACTCTGTCTGAATATGTTTGCACCGTCATAGAATTACCTTGCTTGTTCACGAATAGCGGAGCATCTTTACTGGTATCAAATCCTTTTAATTCCATCAGGGATATATGTGTATCCAAAATATCATTGAAAGTTTCTACAAAATCGTTATAGACCTTTTGAGTCCTATTTTTCTTAATTGTTCCCGGATCTGTTTTCTTTCTCCATTCTTTGAAATAAGGAGCTTTGTCTGTCAAATCAACTTCTACTCCAGAAACAATTCCAAAACCTTTTCTGAGCGTTTGTATGCGTCCACAGGTAACATTTACCACTTCACCTTCACGGAGTCCTGCGTAAGCACCAAGAGCAATTCCAAGCGTAATGTCTGGCTCATATTTCTTAGCCTCATACAAAAGTAAATCAAGATATCCGTCTACAAGTATTCGATTCTTCTTATGAGTTGTTTTCGGAGCTGATATATGAAGCGATGAATTATGAACGATAGTAGCTTTCTTATGATGTTTTTCATCTTTTATGATAGTGAGAGTTTTTAATTCTTCTCCTATGTACTGAAATGGAAGTGTGTCTCTGTTGTATGTGTAATACATCATCAAAAAATCCATTACATAATCTCTGTATCTTATCCATGTCCCACGGTTATATTCAGTTCCGTCAGCCTGAGTCTTCATTGACTTTAGGAATCCTCTAATAGTTTCAAGAGTACATTCGTGTAAAGAATTGATATCCGTCTCTTTAAGTATGTAATTTAAGAAATGGCAGATGGCATAAGCTTTAGCTGACAATGTTTTACTATTCAGAAGTTCACTTTTAACCAGATGGCAAAGGTATCGTTCCAAACCTGTATACAGTACGGGGATGTCTGTGTCTTCTTCATAGAGTACGATACATGGATACTTCTGCATTGCTCCATTTTCTCCTACCACCTGTACTTCTCTATTCATAAAAACACATCTGCTTCTATATTCTTTCACATCACTATTAGGGAATCGAATAACGTTGTTCATGACTATCACTTCTCCATAAAATAAACTTTATATATCGACTATCTATATTATACCGTCTATTCTATATTGTATCAACTTTATTTTTCTATCCCTTATAAATACTATATATATTATATAATATTATAAAGTATATATATTTTTAGTTACAGCTTCTGTCTCCTTCACTTTTTTCTTGCGTGGTGTCTTAGTTTCCTTTTCTTTT
>CAZQTM010000101.1:0-6999 GCA_964595855.1 uncultured Lachnospiraceae bacterium
GTATGACATTGTAATTGATAAGATTGCTTACTGTTCAAATGATGTTAAAAAATTATTAGATGTTATCAAATGTAAAAAATATATACTTATGTCCTCTACTGCTGTTTATGAACCGAAACATATAGGTACAATGGAGGGTGAATTTAATCCCTTAATTAAGAAATTGAAATGGTGCAATCGATTGGATGCAGATTACAGTGAAGTAAAGAGACAGGCTGAGTGCGCAGTTTGGCAGTGTTATCCAAACATTACAGCTATTGCAGTCAGATATCCTTATGTTATAGGAAAAGATGACTATACGAAGAGATTATTATTTTACATAGAACATGTTGTGGAAGAAATGCCCATGTTTATAGACAATATGGATGTACAGATGGGATTTATTGATTCGTTGGATGCAGGAGAATTTATAGCATATCTTTGTGATGTAACATTTTCGGGAGCAATTAATGGAGCTTTAATTGGTACCATTTCCATTAGACAGATATTGAATTATGTGGAAGAGCAAACAGGGAAAAAGACAATATTGTCTAAGGATGGAGATATCGCACCGTATAATGGGGAAACAGAGTACAGTATAGATGTAAAAAGGGCAGAAATCTTAGGTTATACATTTAAACATATTGAGGATTATTTCTATCCATTACTCGATTACTATATAAAAAAGGTTGTTGAAAAGGAGAATTAATATGGCTACATCAGTAGATTTTATTGAATACGTATGTGATCAGATTGGGGGCGTTGGTGACGTTCGTTACCGAAAGATGTTTGGTGAATATATGGTATATGTGAATGACCGACCAATTTTTTTAGTCTGTGATAATACAGTTTATATTAAGAAATTAGATTGTCTTGCAGATAAAATGAAGGATGCGGATACCGGAATTCCTTATGAAGGATCTAAAGAACACTACATAATAGACATTGATAACAGAGAATTTAGCAGTGAAGTGGCAGATATTTTAAAAGAAATTATTCCAATCCCAAAACCAAAAAAGAAGAAGATAAAATGAATACAATTAGAAAACCAAAAGAGGGAACCGATGAGTTTCTTATCAGAATGGTGAATAGTAGCTTAAGAGGGGAGTCTGTGCCATGGCCAATGAAAATATAGTAAATATGAGCCTAAGAAATGAGTTTGCGAGCTATCCGGTTCTGATTTATAAAATGTTAACATACAAAAAAATAATAAAGCCTACAAAGATTATTTTTGGTAATGATAATGCACAATACTTTTTGTATTTTGAACCAACTAAAAAATTATCAGATAAAGTTATCCTATATATTCATGGTGGTGGATGGAATAGTGGCAACCCTTCTATGTTTAAATTTATCGGACAGAAATTTGCTCTTTCAGGGTACACTTGTATTGTAATGGGATATCGTAAGGCACCTTCCTATCATTTTAAGGAGCAGATGGAAGATATTTGTAATGGTTATAAAAGGGTTATTGATTTTCTTAATCAGAAAAAAATTAATAATACCAAAATAATTATTATTGGATCGTCTGCAGGAGCCCATCTGGGAGCGCTTCTTTGCTATGATAAAGAGCTACATCAACAATATGAGGTGAATACAGAGCATATTGCAGGCTATATCGGACTGGGAGGACCTTTCCATTTTAATGGTAAAAATACAAGGACACTGTGGAAATTAGCAACAGGATTATTTGGGAAAGAGAAAAATTGGGAAATCGGAGAACCTTTTTCTAAACTTTCAAAAGGACAAAAGATTCAAATGCTTCTGATTCATAGTAAGAGAGATGAAGTGGTATGTTACGAAAACTCGTTAGTTTTTTATGAAAAGGCCGTTTTATGCGAAATCCCGGCAACATTATATACAGTGCTTCCAAAAGCAGATAACCATTCCTCTTATTCAGCTGGTATTTTTCTTGAGGAAAGAGATAATTGTAAAACTCTCGATGTATTACTAAACTGGATTGAAAAAATTTAACGATATAAATAGTAGATAGAATATGGAGGTTATATGGAGAGACAGTATTTAGTCACAGAAAGGGCACATTTTATGTGTCCTAATATGCACTTTGGAATTCTGGTCGAATTAAAAGAAAAGTACAATAAGCAAAAAGTGTTAGATACATTGATTATACAGGCTAATGCCCATCCATTTTTAAGAAGTACTATTCGATATGAGGATACAACAAATAAGTTGTATTATGACATCCATGATATTTCTATGACTGAGTTTACAGAACTAAATGATAAAAATGAACTTTGGAATATAATGAAAAGCTTATCCAAAAAGGAATGGAATCCTTTCGAAAACGGATTATTAAAGGTTTATACATTTACTGATACTGAAAAGATGACCATATTATTTATGGCACACCATTTACTTGGCGACGGTCGATGCATACTGAATATTGCAAGTGAATTTGCAAATTGTTATTCAGATAAAATGATACCAACTTATGTAGAAGAACATCTTATTCAGTCAATAGATAATCTTCCGGATAAATCAGATTTACCTTATATCAGTAAATTACTAATTCGTAATGCTAATAGTAAGTGGAAAAAGGAAGGACGACTGGTTGATTATCAGCTATATTCTGATTTTGTGAAGAAATATGGTGAATTACATAACATTGAGTATAAAGAGCACATGATTACAAATGATACATATCAAGACATGGTGAAATCCTGCAAGGAAAACAATATTTCCGTAAATGACTTTCTTATGGCACATATGTACAATAAATTTGGAATTACAAAGATAATTATAGCAGTTGATATTAGAAATAAACTATCCTGTTATAGACAAGGGGCGTTAGGAAATTATGCGACAGCGGTAAGTATTATTAGTAAATTGGAAACATCAGATATATACAAAAAGGCAAAAGAGATTCATCAGTTAGTTAAGAAAAAAGTGGGTAATAACCGTCAATTAATGCTGGTGCTTTCCTGTTATCTTAATATGGACCCAGGTTTGTTAGATGCTGCGGCTATATCCGCATTGAATGGATTTGATAGTAAAGCCGGAGCATTTGTAGGCATTGGCATGTTTGGAATGGCAAAGCCAGAAAGTTATAGCTTAACAAATCTTGGGAAAATAGAAAATGACAATATTATATCAGCTATGTTTATACCACCTGTATCGCCAGCAGTAAAGATGACTGTAGGCGTTGTAACGGTTAATGATACCGTGAGAATTTGCACAAGTGAGAATATCTGATACAAGGAGATTTGATGTGAAAAAAAGAGGTAAAAAAAGTAAGATAATACGTATTATATTAATATTATTTATTCTATTGATTATTGGTCTAATTATAAATAATAGAATCAGTTACGCAAGGTATAAAAATAATAATAACTCACTGGACTATCTAACAGAGAAAGAATTAGATGATATTAAAAATATATATACATATTTAGAACAACACGGCAGTGAAAATATATCCGGATTTGATGGGAAAAACATTGATTTATTACTTTATAATGAGAAATATGACTTTTTATGTAGTAGCAGGAAAATAACGGGACAGTGGGAATATATTTATAAAATTGAAGCATTAGACAGAAGTATTTACAGACGCCCACAGAAAGATAAAAAGGCATTTGCGGTAAAAATAGAGGGAGAATGGGTTGGAAGTTTTGCAACACATGATTATTACAATCAGTCTATCTTGGAACAGATACCGGTATTGTTACCGCCTCAGTTTTTTACCATGGATGATGATTACTACCGGGCTGTTGTAATTCATGAAATGGCACATGCATTTCAGGGAAAGCAGGATGATAAAAGATTAATAGCAACTGAAAATTATCACGATATATCTAATCAATTTGTAAATAATGAGGCTTTTAAAACTGGAATTAATGAAGAAAGCAAATATCTTTCTCTCGCAATAGAGGAAACAGACTTAAAGAATAAACAGAAAGATATAGAGAAATTTCTCGAAGCAAGAGATAAAAGAAGAGCAGAATGTGGATATGAATTACAGGATATAGAAAAGGAATCACAGTTTGAATGGCTGGAAGGCTGCGGAAGGTACATGGAATATGAAGCTTCCAGAGATAGCAATAGTATGATAGCAAAAGGACTTGGAGATATCAAGGCAAAGTGTAAAGTTTCAGGAGATGATTTATTTTATACATTGGGAATGGCACAATATATCATTATGAATCAAATGGGAAACGACTGGGAAAAAGAAGTATTTGAAAAAGGCATGACACCTGAGGAATATCTACGAAAATTAGAGAAATAAAGATAAAAATGACCGAATAAGAGTAAACTCTTTCAGGTCATTTTTTATAATATTTTGCATCCACAACAAAATCAAACATATCACATTTCATCCTTCATATCATTAATTCCCCAATCATTTATAGCCTTTAGTATCGGGACAAGACTAAGTCCTTTATCTGTAAGCTCATACTCTACTTGAGGAGGTATTGTAGGATATTGAGTTCTCACAAGCAATCCATCATCAGATAGTTCTTTTAATTGATTACTAAGAACCTTATGAGTAATTCCTGCTATACTACTTTTTAATTTGCCATAACGTATTTTTTTATGTACAAGAATAAGATAAATAATCTCTATTTTCCATTTTCCACCAATAACGCTTAATGTATGCGAAAATGGGCAGTTGCCTAATTCTTCTGTAAACTCTTTTTTTTGTTCTTTCATGCTAACACCTTTAAATTTTTTAAGATTGAATTACTATATCTTACCTTAAGGATAGTATTTAACCTTAAAGTGCGTACTTTTAATTTGCTTCAAGAATAGTATGCTTGATATGACAGACATATGTCAATAAGAAAGGAGTTGTACTATGGAGCATATAAAATACATTCCTCAAAATGTATGCGCAAGGCAAATTGATATAACTTTAAATGAGGAAATCATAGAAGAAGTAAAGTTCATAGGTGGGTGTCCAGGCAACACCTTAGGAATTAGTCAATTGGTAGCAGGATTATCAATCAGGAACGTAATTGAAAAACTTAATGGCATTAAATGTATTTCTAGAGACACCTCTTGTCCAGATCAGCTTGCTAAAGCTTTATCTCAGAAAATTAATTTATCGGAGGTAAAAAATAATGGAATTTAGACGTGCTACAGAAACTGACATTAAAGGCTTAGTTGAAAATAGAATGGAATTTATTTATAGTATTAAAAATATCCATCAACCAAAATCATTTGAGTATCTAACCCATGAGTACATAAAAGAAAATATGAAAAGTGAAAGCTTAGTTGCCTGGATAGCTATTGATGAAAAAAAAGTTGTATCTGCATGTATTCTTTGCGTTACCCAGCAATTACCCCTGCCAATAAGCATTAACGGTAAAATAGGCTATCTATATAACGTTTATACAGTTTCAAAATATAGAAGACAGGGTCTGGCAATAAAACTATTAGAAAAGCTAAAAGAATATTCTGTACTTAATGGAATTTCATCAGTTAATTTGACAGCTACTAATGACGGCATTGAGCTTTACAAAAAAGCAGGTTTTGTCCAAATTGAGAGTGAGATGAGACTAAGTGTGGAAAAATGTCCGATATCATAGTAAATACTTCTTCTTACTGAAGGCTTCCCTTGATATCTCAAACAGCTTAAAAATATGGGAATGATGTAATTACATCATTCCCATATTTTAAATATTCAGTATTTCTTGTTTGGAATTCATGAAACCCATGATTTGTCTAATTTCAAAGACACTTTTCTTGTCACCATTACTTACCAAAGTATCTCTTAAGAAGTCCTTCAAACGTGAGCGGTTGCATATTTATTCGAAGTATCTCTTTAAAAGTCCTTCAAACGCTTTACCGTGTCTAGCTTCATCCCTTGCCATTTCATGTACAGTATCATGAATAGCATCTAAGTTTGCAGCTTTTGCACGTTTAGCAAGGTCGAATTTACCACCTGTTGCTCCATTTTCAGCATCTACACGCATCTGCAAATTTTTCTTTGTAGAATCTGTTAAAACTTCACCTAATAATTCTGCAAATTTTGAAGCATGTTCAGCTTCTTCCCAAGCTGCCTTTTCATAGTACATTCCAATTTCAGGATATCCTTCTCTGTGGGCAACTCTTGCCATTGCAAGATACATACCAACCTCTGTACATTCTCCATTAAAATTAGCTCTTAAGTCCTGCATAATATCTTCGCTGGAACCTTGTGCTACACCTACAATATGTTCTGCAGCCCATACTTTATCTTCGTTCATTGCTGTAAATTTACTAGCTGGTGCTCCACAAACCGGACATTTTTCTGGTGCTTCATTTCCCTCGTGAACATAACCGCATACTTGACATACAAATTTCATACTTTTGATCTCCTTTTTCATTCTTATTTTATTTTTGTACTATTCAATTGTTTAATTAGTTTATTTATGTTTTCCTGCGCAATTACCACATCTTCCGTAGAAGTAAGTTACATGTCCTTCTATCTGTCCATCAAAACCAACACCGGCAATATCATCAACTGACTGCATAATATCTAGATTAAGATCCAAGACCCTACCACATTCTCTACAAATAAAGTGATAATGCGGAGCAACGGTTGCATCAAAATGATCGATACCATCGCCTACTCGTAAGCGTAATAATTCTCCCATATCTGATAGCAGTGTGAGATTTCGGTAAACCGTTCCTAAACTGATATTAGGAAATTCTTTTCTTACATTCTCATATACTACATCGGCAGAAGGATGATCTTTCCTAGTCATCATAAATTCTTTAATAGATTCTCTTTGTCTACTGTATTTTAATGCTGACATCTCGCCCTCCTTTCAATAATAGTAATTATTACTGATATTGTTATAATATATTTTATAATGGAGTTTGTCAACTATTTTATTTTTTTTTTATAATAATATTTCATCCACTTTCTTTATTAGTAAAAATGATGTGTTATAATTAGTTTAATATTTCTTAGCAAAACGAAAAACTATTTGTGAAAGATAGAATTTTTACTGTTATGAATTTAAAATATCGTTTCAGTATGGAGCAATATATGAATCTTAAGAAACGTCTTAC